>CAMLCX010000055.1 GCA_946478635.1 uncultured Pseudomonadota bacterium | reverse complement strand
ACCAGATCCTGGATCAATTGTTTGCTGATGAACGGCGCGGTGTTCGGATGGAATGCCAGATTATCCATCGCCATGCCCAGCTCCGCCGGCGCCGCGGTTCCAGCAGGAATTTGAAAGCCTCGCAACAGCGTTTTTGCGCCGCGGTCATGGCCGACTTCCCGCTGGGAGGCGTCGAGGCGCGGCACCATCGGATCGCGATAGTTGGGCACGGGATCGGGCAAACCGGCAGGGGGCGGCAGCGCCGGCGCAAACGTCCAACCGGTAAAAACACGGGCGAATTCAGTGATGGTCTGTTGGGTGTATGTGAAAATAGGCTCGCCCTGTGCGTCGTGCTTGTCGGTGCCGTCCGGGTTGAGGAGATAAGTCCCGACGGCGAAAAGCTGTATCACTTCGCGGGCATAGTTTTCGTTGGGCAGGAAGTTCGATCCGCCGCGACACGTGTTGAGATCCGCGGGCGTGCGGTTTTGGCAGCGGTTGTTAACCATATCGAGAAATCGCCCCATGGCCGGATTCACCGTCACGTCGTAAAGTAACTGGCGGAAGTTGCCGAAAGCGTTTTTGTAGAGCAATTGTTGATAGACGCGCATCCACGACGGCAGGGGAACGTCTGAGCCCGAGGCCACCATGATCTGGCTCAAGGCGAGGGCGAGCCGTTGGCGCAGTTGATCCTGCCCGTAAAGAGCGTTGATAAAAAAATGCTTTTGCAGCTGGTAGTAGGTGTAGTTGTCGCGGGCGCAGGCGCCGGTGCAGGTGTCGGGCCGATTCGACGGCCAAAATTCGAGATCGGGATATTCTGACGCGGGTGCGGCGAACTGTTCTTTCAGATAGCGTTCGATGCCGATCTGCTTCACCCGGGCGATGGATTGGCCGGTGGGGCCAAAACTTGCCTGCTGCAAAAATCGCGCGGCATCTTTGGTTGACACCTTTGCCGCCAGAGCAACGGTGTCGACATTCAATATAAATGCGGCGGTCAGCGAAATGATGAGGGATGTAATCGAGGAGATCTTGCGTTTCATCAGTGTACCCCCTGTCAAACCGGCATGGATCTACCGCGGTGCCCTGGCAAAGCCGGTACGGTCATAGTGCAGCAACACCACAAAAGCAAGACGAAGACCGCCAGCGGCCGAACCGCAGGTTCTACCCTTGGCGTCATTGCCAAGAGGCTTGCGCTCGCTTGCCCGCAGTGTTTGGTGTTTCCGGGCCAGACTTGTAGACGCGCGACGGTGTCCCGCGGTTTACATGAACGTGGATTTTCGTAAGGTACTGGCGTGTCGTATTCCACGTCTTGTCAGGCTTGATCGAACTCCGGCGCTCGTATTAGGGTAGGCAAATATCAACGGTAATTGCGACCATGCACCGCAATACGTAAGAGGACATGAATCGTGGCATTCACTCGAATGGATAAGGGGACGGTGCAGGACTGGGCCGATCTTCAACGCGCGACGGAGAAGTGGCAGGCATTAACGGCGGCGAGAATCAAAACCCTCCTCGGCAAACTATCCGAGCAGATCGACGGCATGGCCATCGATCAACTGCAGCACAGCCTGCAAACCGCCACGCGAGCGCTGCGCGGCGGCGCATCGGCAGAGCTCATCGCCGCCGCCCTCTGTCACGACATCGGCACGAGCATCTCTCATGAGAACCATGGCGCGATCGGCGCGGAAATCCTGCGGCCCTATGTAAGCGAACAGGTCTACCAAATCGTGCTCACGCACCAGGATTTTCAACGGTTTCATTATCATGAACAATTCGGCAAGAGCATCGACGCGCGCCGCCGCTATGCCGGTGAACCGTGGTTTCGCGCGGCGGAACGCTTTTCCGACGAATGGGATCAGACATCCTTCGATCCCCAATACGAGACGCTCTCGTTGGAATACTTTTCGCCAATGATCGACAGTGTTTTCGCCAAGCCGTGCCGGTTACTTGACACCGGCCGACTTCATACGGTGCCGGTTCCTTCGGCGCTTTCAGCGCGGTGGTTAAGGGCCATCAAAAACATTGTGCGCGGAGGAGCGCCTGGCTAATTCTTCGCTATATTTCGGTGCCAACACGGCACGTTCGCGAACGAAAGGGGATCCGAGCGTGGTGATTTTGGGCGCGGGTCCGGCCGGTATCTGCGCCGCCTCGGCATTGGGCGCTGAAGCCTTGGTTCTTGAGCAGTGTGGTGAAGTCGGCGGGCTCACGTGCAGCTTTGACTTCCACGGGGTCGTCTTCGATCGCGGCGGCCACTCGTTTCACAGCCCTCATCCCCAGATTCGCGAACTCGTTTACAACGCCGTCGAAATGTACGAACAGAAACGGGAAGCGCGGTGCATTGTCGGCGGCGACCTGATCCACTATCCCTTCCAGAAACATTTTCACGAGCTCAAGGATCCGAAGATCGTCGAGGACTGCAAACGCGGGCTTTGCACCGCCAATGGCGGCGCAGATTGTACAGATCTCGAAAGCTATCTTTACGATCGTTTCGGCGCGGGGATCGCTGAACATTTTCTCATGCCTTATAATCGAAAGCTCTGGGGCTCAAATCTTCGACAGATTTCCACGGACTGGGTGAGCGAACGCATTGCAGGTCATGGGGCGGGCCTTGAACGGTTTGAAACCAGCGGCGGCATTCGAAGACCGCTTCAAGGCGATACGACAGTGGCTTATCCGGCTCGCGGCGGCTTCGGTGCCATAGCGGAAGCGCTGGCAAGAAAGACCGCCAATTTGCGGCTCGGTGTCAGAGTCGCGCTCGTGGATCCGGTCGCCCGAAAGCTCATCACGACAAGCGGGGAAGTCCTGTCCTGGAGTCGACTCGTGTCCACGCTGCCGCTGGATAAATTCTTGGGCATCATAGCCGACGTGCCAACCGTGCTTCGCGCCGCAGTGACCCGTCTAAGAATCGTTTCATTGAAATTACTCTGTATCGTTATCGATCAGCCGGTGGACAATCCGATTCAGAGAATCTATTCGGCGGACTCGCTTATTGCCGCGCATAAAATGGGCATCGTCAACAATTCCTCGGATTACTTTCGTTCGTCGCCGCGCACGGGGATATTCGGTGAGGTGGCGTATCCAGCTGAAATGCGGCTCGAGAATACCGCACTTGAAGAGCGGTTTTTAGAAAATCTTCTGGCACTCGGGCTGATCCGGAACAGGAAGCAGGTAATAGCCACACGAATCGTCGACCTGCGGTATGCGTACCCCGCGCCGACTTTGGACCGCCGGGCCATCGTGGCCGGAGCCAAGGATTGGCTCGCCGATCGTGGCATCTACACAATCGGAAGATTTGGCGAATGGGCCTACATCAACTCAGACGAAGCCATGTATCGCGGGTTTCAGCTGGGTCAACGACTCGCCGCTGAGATATAACAGGGATGTCGACGCAGGAACTAGTTTCGGTCATCATGCCCTGCTATCAGCAAGGACATTTTCTGGCTGAAGCGATCGAAAGCGTGCTGGCGCAAACGTACCGGGAATATGAAATCATCGTGGTCGACGACGGATCCGAGGATGAGACCCGCGATGTCGCCGCGCGCTATTCGCAAGTGCACTACATACGGCAATCGAACGGCGGCACATCCAGCGCGCGCAATCACGGCTTGCGAGAGAGCAGAGGATGTTATTTAGTGTTTTTAGATGCGGACGATCGTCTCCTGCCGCGCGCGCTGGAGATCGGCGTGGGCGCTTTGGCGGCAAGGCCTGGGTGTGCGATGACTTTTGGCAGTTCACGACGCATCGATCAACAAGGCAATTTTGTGCCGACATTCTGGCGGCATCTTGCTGCGGATGACTACTATCTGGTGTTCTTGCGCCGTTGCTACCTCTATAATCCCGCATCCGTGATGTTCCGCCGGTTCGTCTATGAGCAGGGCGCCAGATTCGATGAATCATTGCCGACGTGCTCGGACTATGATTTCTATTTGCAGGTGGCGAGGAGATGGCCGGTTTATTGCCATAACGAGCCGGTCAGCGAATATCGCCAACACTGCGGGCAAAAATCGGTAAACCGAAGACGCATGGTAGACGATCAAGTTAGGATTCTTAACGCACAGGAGCCGTTTGTCCGGCAGAACCGCCGCTACCAGAAAATGGCGCGCAAGGGAATGCGGCTATTGCGGCATGCGTATTCGCACTACCTGCTAACCTCCGGGTGCATGGATTGCCTTTCCGGCAATTGGCTGGGTGCCCGGCAAAGCTTCCGGGAGTTTCTAAACTACGATCCGCCGCTCGCGGGGTACGTCGTCCCGTGGGCAATTCTCCGGGCCTGCCGTCAGAAATTCAAAGGGGTAAAAAAACGGACTTCGCACGTATAAGCATTGCGCCGGGGGGCGGCAACGACCGGCGTCGTTTTCGAGCGGGGATGCGAGTTCAATACGTATCGAACATCCGTTGGATTTCGTCGGCATTGGTCGTCTTCGTAAGCGCCAGTGCGAGTAACAAGCGGGCTTTCCAAGGCTGCAAGTTATCGCCGGCGACGAAGCCGCGTCTTTGCAGACCCGGACTGCGCACGACGCGCCCGGAAGCGACGCGGCTGCACAGGCACATGAGCATGCCTTTTTCCTTGAAGCACTTGTCGAACGCCGCGTCTTCGGCTGGCGTCGGTCGCCCGGCGCCGGTGCCGGCGCTGACAATGCCTTTGGCGCCGGCATTGGCGGCCGCCTCGATCATCGTGCCGTCGGCGCCGACGTAGGAGAGAACCATGTCGACGCGCGGCAGCGATTGCAGATCGCGGACGTCAAATTCAGTGGCCGTCGTGTGTTTACGCACGGGCTGATGGTAATAGACGATCTTGCCGTCGCCGTCGGCGAACCCCAGGGGACCCAGGTCGCGCGATTGAAACGCCTCCACGCGATAGGTGGCGTTTTTGGTGACATCACGGCCGTTGAAGATCGTATCGTTCATCACCAGCATGCAACCGCGGCCTTTCGAATTCGGATCCGCTGCCACTTTGACGGCGTTGACCAGATTCAAATAACCGTCGGCGCTGATGGCGGACGACGGCCGCATGGAGCCGACGACCACTACCGGCTTGTCGGTCTTCAATGTGAGATTCAGGAAATAGGCGGTTTCTTCGATCGTGTTCGTGCCATGCGTGATCACGATGCCGTCGGTCTTATCTTCGTCGAAGATTTTGTGAATGGTGCGGACGAGATCGAGCCAGTCCTTGTCGACCAGGGCATGGCTCGGTAAACGGCGAAAGGGCATTTCCTGCACCTCGGCGATCTCTTTTAGCTCCGGCAATTGCTGCAGCAGCTCGCCGTCGCCCAAGCGTTTGCCCGCTTCAATGTACCAGGCGAGATCCAAGCGGTCTTTGCCGACGGAGTCGATGGTGCCGCCGGTTAAGATGAGTGCGATTCTCGGTAGATTAGCCATGAAAAAATCCTTCCTGAGTCCTGTTTTCAAACCGGGTGATGAGCTTCAGTTTTTACCTGTCCACGCGTGCAACTTCAAGCGTTCCGAACTTAGCTAGAGTTCAAAACGTTCAAGCCGTTCAATTCGTTCAAAACGTGTTCCAGCGTTCCAAATGTTCCAACAGTTCAAGAAGTTGTCGAACGGAAATTCTTGGATCGGTGAGCACGGACACGAAGCACGATCACGTTCACGCGTAGGCTTTCAAAACCGGCAACGCTTCCCTTGCGAATCGCTCGATCTGCTGCTGGCGCTCCGGATAGTGCGGGATCATGAACTGAAGGCCCATGTGGACGACGCCGATATCGATGAATTTCCTTATTGCCTCGCTGACTTGTTCGATGCTGCCCTTTAGGTAGTTATCGATCGGCGGGCCGGCGGTTGAAGTCAATTCCACCGGCAGGCAGCACGCGAGTTCAATTTCGTCAGGATTGCGGCCCGCCTTCTTTGCCTCTGTGCGGACATTTTCGAAGCCAGCGGCCAATTCTTTGGGCGTGATTCTAACGAAATAGGGAAACCATGCGTCGCCGTATTGACCGGCGCGGCGCTGCGCGTATTTGCCTTCGCCGCCGACCCAAATCGGCAGGCGCGGTCTTTGATACGGCTTCGGGTTAAAAGCGATATCGTTGACGTTGTAGTACTTACCGCGAAAAGTGATGTGCTCTTCGGTCCAAAGCTGTTTCAACAGCGTCAACTGCTCATCGGACACTTTGCCACGTTCTTTGAATACCGCATTCATGGCGGCAAACTCTTCTTCCATCCAGCCAACGCCCACGCCGAGGATGAGGCGGCCGGTGGACAGCTGATCGATGGTCGTGGCGATCCGCGCCCAATGAAGCGGATGACGATAGGGGAGCACCATCACGCTCATGCCTAACTGAATTGTCTCCGTGCATCCCGCGAGGAAAGCTAAACATGTCAGGGTATCGAAGAACGGCCGGTCCGGCGGCACGATGAAGGTCGCCTCTTTGCTGTAAGGATACGTGGTGTCGATTTTCCACGGCATAACGAGCCGATCCGCCGCCCATACGGAGTCAAAGCCCATTGCTTCCGCTTGTTGCGCCGCCTGCATGAGAGTTTTTCGGCTCGCGGCGCGGCCGGACACTGGTAGAAACACACCGAACTTCATCATCGTCCTCCGACAAACGGTCCTGACACGTCATCCGGTGAAGACTCCTTTGCTCTCGCGTCAAGACTCTCTCGTTCGAATAACACAACGGATTCTAAATGGCCATTTGGCTTAAGTTGCAACCTTTGCATTGGCGCGTCCCGCCAGCTGCTCGCGAGCTCACGGTTGCCGCGAAAGGCAGTGTGCTTCAGCAAATGCAAGTCACAAAACACTCAGCTTTCGCCGTTGCCGTCGGAAACATCAAATGACAGCCGGCATGGAACAGGGCGGCGCACATCGAGTGGCGGTTGGGTTGATGTGAGATGGACATACGCTATTATTGAAGTTCTATGACGAGTCCGTTGATTTCATTTTTAACGGGTTTTGGCTCGCGCCGGTCTGTGGAGACGGTCACTCCGGAACGGACCTTGGCCGACGTGGTTCTGCCGCCGCAAACCCGCCGTACGCTCGATCAGGCGTTAGCGGAAGTTCGCAATCATAACCTGATCTTCCAGCGTTGGGGATTGGGTGAGCGACACGCATCGGGCCGTGGGTTGGCATTCAATTTTGCCGGTCCGCCCGGCACTGGGAAAACAATTTGTGCCGAGGCAATCGCCCATGCGCTTGGCAGGAAACTTCTGGTGGTGGACTATGCCGAAGCCGAGTCGATGTGGATCGGCGAAACTCCGAAAAATATCGTCGCGATATTTCGCTCGGCGGCGGAGCAAAACGCCGTCCTTCTCTTTGATGAGGCGGATGCCATTGCAATGCGTCGCTCGGCGGGCTCTACGACTCGATATGAGCGCGAGAGCAATCTTACCGTAAACGTTCTGTTGCGGGAGTTGGAGGCGTTCAACGGTATCGTGATCTTCGCCACCAATCTCGCGGCCAACTTCGATCCCGCCTTTGAGCGACGGATTCGAACGCACGTGCTTTTCGAGCTGCCGGGAATTGAAGAGCGGGCGCGCATATGGCAGTTGCAAGTTCATCCGAAAAAGACGCCGCTTTCCCAGGATGTCAATTTCCAGGCGCTGGCTGAGCGTTATCCGATGAGCGGCGGCGATATCAAAAATGCCGTAATCAAGGCGGCCGCGGCGGCGGCAGCTGAACAAGGAGCGGATCTAGGCAAGCAGATAACCCAGGATCATTTCCAATCCGCGGCTCAAACGGTGCTTGCCGCGAAGAGCGTGATGCAACAGTCGCTCTTCGACGAAGAGCCGGTTGCAGTTCATCCCGTGACTCTTTGGCAAGCCATCGAGGCCCGATGGCGGACGGCGATGATCATAACCTTGGCGCTTTCCTGCGCGGCATTTATTGCCGCGTTAGTAGCGCTGGGGTTGGTGCTCCTGCGTTAAGTGCTTTTGATTGATTGTGGAAAACCGCAAGAGTTTTGGCGCAATGTCATTCGACACATTTGGCGGGCGGCGTATGTGCGGCTATTCTAACGCCGGATTCTGGGGTTATCGCAGGCCTGGTTTTATTACGATTGAATGGTGTGAGGATCGGACATGGAAAAAATGAATCGAGAGCAGCAGGATAGAATTGTCAGCGAGCACTTCATGTATGAAGCCACCGACAATATCGAGGGCGTGCTTGGAACATTCACGGACGATGCCGAACATGAGATTGTCGGCGGGCCGGATGGTCCTTTGCGCGGAAAGATGGCGCTGCGGCGATTTTATGAGCGGCTCTTCGCGGACCTCAAAGGCGAGCGGGTCGAGCCGGTGATGCGTCTTTACGGCGACGACTTTGTGATCGACGAAACCATTTGGTTCGGCCATGTGACCGACGGCCGACCTTTTAAGCTTGACGGCAAGAGCGGCAAGGCGCGTCTTCGCCTGCTGCACGTCTTCAAGCTACGGAACGGGCTTATTGCCAAAGAGAATGTCTGGTTCGACTTGGACGATCTTAAGCGCCAACTGGTCTGATCGGTCGAACGCGAATTGTCACAGGGCGGCGCCCGACTATGACCGTTCAGAAGGCGATCAAGTTCTGGTTCGATTTTGCCAGCACCTACTCGTATCCCGCCGCCATGCGGGTAGAAGCGACCGCAGAGCGTTACGCTTGCGCGGGGACGAGAACGGGATCGTTAAACAAAGCAAGACAGCCAAAACTGGTTCATTGGCCGATTCGCGCAGCGCTCTTTTTAAGCCTTCGCTTCCTCTCGATACAGTCCGAATGCTTTCAAGATAGGCTCATCGTGCATCGAGAATAGAATCGCATCTTCGTTCGAGGCATTCGCGTGCTCGTGCCATGACCAGAGCGGCACGATGAAGGTGTCGCCTTTTTGCCAGTGGAATTTCTCGCCGTTGATAATCGTCATGCCGCTGCCGCGGAAGGCGTGGTAGATGCTCGTACTGGTATGGCGGTGCGACTTGGTTGTTTCGTTGGGGCGGAGCATCTGCACCCGGCACGACATGGTGGGAAGCGTCGGGCCGCCGGTCGCGGGATTGACAAATTCCAGCGCGGCGCCGTCGAAGGCGTTGTTGGCTGTCTTCGCCAGGCGTTGCAGCGACGGGTAAGTGTCGCGCCAGTGATAGTGCAGCAGGGGCGGTGCTTCCGGTCCATCGCCGCCGATGGGACGGGTCATGCCGTGGAACATTGACGGATCGAGACTTTCCTTGACCGGCAAACGGCCCGGTTTGTAGGGATCGAAGGAAATTTGCTGCAGCGCCTGAACGAACGGCACGTCGAGGCCGTCTATCCAGACCATGTTCTCGTCGCCTTCATGCGCATGCTCGTGCCAGCAGCCCTGCGGCGTGAGAATCAGATCGCCGTCCTCCATCACCATCTTTTGGCCGTCGACGTTGGTGTAGGCGCCGTGCCCTTGCAGGATAAAACGGAACGCTGACATCGTATGCCGATGCGCAGGCGCGACTTCGCCGGGCTGAATCAATTGGAACGAAAGCAGGATGGTGTGGCTGGTCATTTCGCTGTCAGCCATGCCGGGATTGACCAGGCGAATGACGCGGCGCTCGACGCTGCCGCTCGCCACGGAGATTTTCTCCTTGGCTTGAATCAGGCTGTCGTAAATATCGCGCCACTTCCAAAGATGCGGCTTGACGCGCGTCTTGGGATCCGATGGCCGTTCGGCGTGATCGACATTCCACAATCCTGAAACCCAGCGCGGCCGGAGCAGATCGTTCAGTTCCTGAATTTCTTTGGGCTGCTCCATCTTCAACCTCCAGACTCGTTCCGATATCTCGAAGCACGTTCAAATCGTTCAAGTCGTTCAAAACGTTCAACTGCTTCGCTTCGTTCAAGTCGTTTAACCCCCACCTCTTTCCTCCCCCGCGTCGCGGGGGAGGATTAAGGAGGGGGCTTGAACGGCTTGAACGGTTTGAACCCGCGTTTCGCTTACGCGAAACGGCGATACACACCGTCGTAAAAGTTGCCGATCATCTGTACGGCGATCTTGCCGCAGTATTCGAGCGGCCAGCCGGCGCGCTCATTGCCGTAGCCTTCCTGGAGCGCGACCTCCAGGATCGCCTGGTTGGTGCCGCCGTGATGTTCGTCGAGATCGGCTTCTTCGTGAATGCGAAAATACTTCATGTCGTCCTTGCCCACGCCGTACTGGGGCAGGCTTTGCTGGAAATCGCGCGAGATGAAACCGAAGATCTCCTCTTCCATATGCACCGCGAAACACTCAGCAAGGGGGATATCGATCCAGGAGCGAACGAAGAAATCCACCAGGCCGCGGGCCTCGGGAATCAGCTCGCACTCGATCATGTCCTCAGCGCTTACGCCAAGAGCCTTGCCCAGAATCGGCAGCATGCGGGCATGGCCGCCGATCGCCGGGGTGGTGAATTCCTCGCCGATTTTCTGCGCGATGCGATTTTCCAGTTCAGGGTGTCGTTTGAAAAAACCGACAAACTGATGGTAGACGGTCGCCATGCCGGTGTTGACTTCGAGGGCGAAGGAATACCAGTTTTTTATCCAGCCCTGAAGGCGCGGCCGGGATAAGGTGCCGGCGCGAAGATCGGCGAAGAAAGGCGCGGGTTGCACTTCACGATAGTAGGTGTCCAGGATGACTTTTCTGATGGCTTCGGCTTTTTGTTTCGCTTCTTGCGAAGTCATGGATTTTCGTTCCGCCACGGTTGAGTTCCTTTTCCACCGATCCTGTATACACTACGATTCTTAGCCGAAGGCTCCGCGCAATGTCAATGTTCGACCTTTCTGAGAACAGAAGGTGTGCTATTGAGGCAGCGGAGGTTATCCGAAGCAGCGCTTCTGGCGCTGGCCAATTTTGGGTTTTTGGCCGGGCGAAGAAATAATCCCGGGAAACACTCGGCGTTTTTCCGGACGGGTATGTTAATCTCATGGTCGAGGCGGGTCCAGGCAATTTAGCGAATGGGAGGTTTAGATGCATTTGACCGCTTATAACGAGGTTGAGATTCCTTCGTTTATGTATGGCACGGCGTGGAAAAAAGAGGCCACCGCGAAATTGGTCCAACTGGCGGTGGATTCGGGCTTTAGAGCTATCGATACCGCGAATCAATTGATCCATTACGATGAAGCATTGGTTGGTGAGGCTCTGCGGGCGCTCGACAAACAGGGAATCAAGCGCGGCACGCTGTTCCTGCAAACGAAATTTACTTCCGCGGACGGTCAAGACCATCGCACCCCCTACGATCGCTCGGCGGATCTGACCACCCAGGTGAGACAATCTTTTGCCAGCTCGCTGAATCATCTTGGCACCAACTATCTGGACTCCTACGTCCTGCATGCGCCTTTTCAAAGGCGCGGCTTGGGTACCGCGGACTGGGAGGTGTGGACGGAGATGGAAAATCTGTGCCAGTCCGGAAAAACCAGGATGATCGGCATCAGCAACATTACGGCTGCTCAATTGGCGCAGCTTTGCGAGCAGGGGAATATCAGACCCATGGTGGTGCAGAACCGCTGTTATGCCGTGCTCGGATGGGATAGGCAGGTTAGGGAAATTTGCCGGGAGCACGGCATCATCTACCAGGGTTTTTCGCTCTTGACGGCGAATCAAAAAGTTCTCGTCGATCCGCGGGTTCAGGCGATCGCAAAACGGCTCGCCATTGGCGCGGCGCAGGTGATTTTTCGGTTTGCCTTACAGATCGGCATGCTGCCGCTCACTGGAACGAGCAGCCAACAACATATGCAGGAAGACTTGAAAGCCGAAATGCTGGCGCTTTCCGATCATGAGGTCGAAATGATTGAATTTATCGCTCTATGAGTGGGCCTCAAGCAAACGCACTCGCCAAAAGTGGTTCCGACGTAATCTTGCCGGAGAATTCAATTACGACATATCCAAAATCGCCGAGGAAAGTGGTTATCCTCTAATGAATGCGGCTACACGGGGGCTTGACGCTGCCCTGGATTAGTAAGATAAATTTCGCTTCGGGAATTTATCAAAGGGGAAAGGCATAAGAACGATGATCGACAAGCGCATCGCTAGCGGGTTTCTGTTTGTTTCGGTTCTCATACTCGCCGGCGTATCGATGGCGTGGTGCGGCGAGCCGAAGAACGTGATCTTGTCCACCACGACGAGCACGCAAGATACTGGATTGCTCGACGTGTTGATGCCGCTCTTCGAGCGGCAAAGCGGTTACACCGTGAAGGTGATTTCGGTCGGCACGGGCCAGGCGCTGGCATTGGCAGCCAAAGGCGATGCCGACGTGACGCTGGTTCACGCGCCGACTCTCGAAAAGCAATATGTCGCTGAAGGTAAGCTCTTGAATCGGCGCCTCATCATGTACAACGACTTTGTCATCATCGGTCCCAAAGACGACCCGGCAAAAATCAAGGCGTCGAAAGCCGCCGTCTCGGCCATGCAGCTGATCGCACAAGCCAAGGCGCGCTTTGTTTCGCGCGGCGACAACTCCGGGACTCACACTCTCGAGAAAACACTCTGGAAAGAAGCCCGCATCGAACCGAAAGGGGAGTGGTATATTGAAGCGGGTTTGGGGATGGCGGCGACGCTTGGCGTTGCCAATGAGCGCAACGGCTACACGATCACCGATCGCGGCACTTATTTGGCGCTGCAAAAACGGCTGACACTGCCGATCCTTATAGAGGGCGACAGAGCTTTGCTCAACATTTATTCGGTCATGGAAATCAACTCCGCAAACGGCGCAAGAATCAATACCGCTGGCGGCAGGGCGCTGGCCGATTTCATGGTGTCGCCGCAGACGCAAGCGCTCATCAAGACCTTCGGCGTGGAAAAATTCGGCGAGCCGCTGTTCGTGCCGGTCGCCGGCAAGCGCGAGGAAGACCTGGGAGTTTAGTCGTGGAACTGATCTGGCAAGGCATCGTGAAGGCACTCGAGCTTGTATTTGGCGGCGACGGGGAAGTTTGGGCGATTACGTGGCTCTCCCTCAAAATCTCGGGAAGCGCAACGTTGATCTCGCTTCTGCTCGGTATTCCCCTGGGCATCATGCTGGCTTTGACCCGTTTCCCCGGTCGCGCCATCGGTGCCGCGTTGGTGAACACCGGCATGGGACTGCCGCCTGTCGTTGTCGGACTTTTCATATCGATCGCGCTCTGGCGCAGCGGGCCTCTTGGCTTCCTCGACCTGATTTACACGCCCGCCGCCATGGTCATCGCCCAGGTGGTCATCGCTTTTCCGATCGTTGCGGGATTGACGATGGCGAGCTTTCAGAGTCTCGATCCGAATCTTGCGCTCCAGTTGCTTGGTATCGGCGCATCCAGATTCCAAGCGTTGTGGCTGCTTTGCAAGGAGGCGAGATTGCCGCTTTTGGCGGCCGTGATGGCCGGCTTTGGTGGTGTCATTTCCGAGGTGGGGGCATCCATGATGGTGGGCGGTAACATCCGCGGTCAGACCCGTGTTTTGACTACCGCCACCGTGCTGGAAACCGGCAAAGGTAACTTCGATGTAGCGATCGCGTTGGGCTTGATTCTGCTTGCGCTTTGCTTCGCTCTCAATCTCTTTCTCACTCACATCCAGCAGC
Source organism: uncultured Pseudomonadota bacterium (assembly GCA_946478635.1). The sequence goes on along the minus strand of CAMLCX010000055.1, from coordinate 2,085 downwards.
GAGGCCAACTGCGATGGCCGAAGCTCTCCTAGCCCTCCAAAACATCACGGTCCGGCACGGCGCCAGCACGGTTCTCGATGTTGAGTCTTTCGCGGTTCATGCCGGCGAGGTCGTTGCCGTCATTGGCCCGAACGGAGCAGGGAAATCGACACTGCTGCGAGTCATGGGTCTGCTTCAGCCGCCCAGCGAAGGGAAGGTTTTCTTTCACGGCGAGCTCACTGCCGGGAAAAACTCTCTCGTAATGCGGCGCCGCATGGCCAGCGTATTTCAGGAACCGCTGTTATTGGATTCCACGGTCTATGCCAACGCTGCCCTGGGATTGAAGTTACGAGGAATTGAGCGAAAGCATATCGACAAAAAGCTCTGTCCGTGGCTCGAACGCTTGGGGATCGCGCATTTAACGTCACGCCGTGTCCGCACCCTTTCAGGGGGGGAGGCGCAGCGGACCAGTTTGGCGCGCGGCCTGGTTCTGGATCCTGATCTGCTGCTGTTGGATGAGCCGTTTTCCGCGCTGGATGCTCCAACCCGCGAAACTCTTCTTTGGGACATACAAGAGATTTTGGCGGAGACTCAGATCACCACCGTCATGGTTACCCACGAATTGCAGGAGGCGGCGGCATTGGGGCGGCGGATCGGCGTTCTGAGCCATGGTAAGCTGCTTCAACTGGCCAGTCCGCAGGAAATTCTTTCCCATCCGGCGAGCGAAGAGGTTGCCGCGATCGTCGGGATTGAAACGCGAATCCCGGCGATTGTCGAAGAATCTTTAAGGGGAACGTTTACAGCGTGCTTTCGCGGTGGAGCAGTCAAAATGAGAGGCCACTTTTCGAAGGGTGCGCAAGTCACATTATGCATTCGATCGGAGGATATCGAGATCAGCCGCCACGATAAATCGCCATGCTGTGCGCAAGAAATCATCGTCGTGCGAGCGAAGGTGCGAAGATTGTATCCATCCGCGGCGCATGTGCGTGTCGCGCTTGAGTCTGATTGCGGCCGTCTCGTTGCGTTGCTTGGCAACGCGCGGTTTACCGAGCTCTGCCTGCGGGAAGGCGACCAGGTCGTGGCGTCGTTCCACTGCCAGTCGGTCCATGTGCTGTGACATAGCCTAACGGATCGTGATTTTGCTTTGGCTCTTCAAGATCGTCTCCAACGCCGCTAGCGATTTGAGATTTGCAGTCGGGGTTTGCTATTGTTGAAGGAGAATGGATGTTTTTAGAGCGTTTTTGACAGACGCCTGCGGGAGCGCCAGATGGCTTTACCGATAGTGCAGATCGCCAGGCTGCTGGGACAGCTGACGACCATGGGCCCGGTGGTTACCGACGGTGTGGACAAGATTCGAAAGCTAGTCGAAACAGTCCGCAGGGGCGACGGTAATACGACAAAACAGCTGGAAGCGCTCAGGCAAGCCGTAGAATTACAGAGCGCCGTGAATAGAAAGATGGACGAACAGGTCCAGATTATCGAGTCGGTCTTGGGTAACGTGCAGAAGTCCTTGAAGATCCTGGCTTTCACCGTCGCCGGGATCGGTTTGGTTGCTGTAGCGGCTTTGGTGTTGGCGTTATTGAAATGAAGCAGTTGCGAGCGCAAGGGGAGAGTGATGGCAATATTTCAATCGTTGGCAAATTCTCTGAAAATTTTGGCTGTCGGCCATAGGGTCAAAGTAACGTTGCGTCCGGAGACCGGGCGATTTCCAAATCCACTGGACGGCCACATCACGGCCAAAGCCGATGACGGAAGTTTGACCATCGAGTCCGCGCAGGGGGTCGTTCAGGTCAGCCCTGAAGACATCCTGTCCATCACTCGACTACCGGGATGAATGCGACCGGATCAGCGGGTGCTTCGATGGATTGTGCTCATACGACCCTCGAACTATTGCAGTCGCGCAAGCGGACGGTGCGCTGCCGCCAATGCCATTTGACCCTCGACGGGGAAGAACTCGGCGACGGCTATTGCCCGGAGTGTTTCGAGAAATCGGGCCGGCGTCACTACGATTTTGAAGAAGTCGATGCGGCAGGGGACGGCTCGGTTGCGTACCGGTGTGAGGAGTGCGGCGTGATCGTAAAATGCCCATAGCGTCCGCGACGGAAA
>CAMLCX010000054.1 GCA_946478635.1 uncultured Pseudomonadota bacterium | reverse complement strand
CTCTTTGGGCGGCAGCGGAGGCTGAGCAATATTTTTCGCGATCTCCTGCACATCCCAGAGCTTGGAAAACTTTAGCGCTCTCGGGCAATGGCTATAGGATTCCTCAACATCGAGCAGCAGGCCCTGGAGCACTTCCGCCTTCTCGTCGGGCTCGTGCACTTCTAATTTCACATCGGATAACTCGGATCCGTCGATCACCTTCACTTTGCCGTTGACCCGAACGGTTTGATTGTGACCGGGAATGAGAAAAATTAGGCCGACTCTAGGATTTGTTTCGATGTTCCCATAGCCATGGAAAAGCTTATTCCCCGCAACGTCGGGAATGAACAGTTGCTTGTCGTTCAGGACCTTCACAAAGCCGGGCGTGCCGCCCTTGGGCGACGCATCGCAGTCGCCGGTGCCGTTGCTCGTCGCCATCACGCAGAACGGTGAGTGCCGGATAAAGTCCTGAATCCATGGCGCCATGCTACTGCGAACTTTGCCTGCCGTGCGCGGCACGGGGTAGCCAAACTTTTCCTGGTACTTGGTTTCCATATTTTACTCCTGGGGTTCACTGACCGATTGTCGTGTCTGTAGCGCTTGCGATGGCGGCATGCAAATCGGCATACAACAGCCGGTGAAAAAGATGCTCTCCCACTTCGCGCCGAACGGAGAGACGCCCGGTGTGATACGAGCGAGAATTTAAGCCGAGCTGGACCGACTCGCAGATAGCCACGTCTTCGGCTTGAATTTGCTCGCTGACGGCGATGCTGGCAAGATTCCGCTCTCTTGCGCGCTCCGAAACGTCCGCAAAATAGTAGTCGAACGCGACTTCGGTTCGGTCGACGCCGCGCGGGATGACGAGGTTTGTATCCATCACACCGTCGTACATGTTGATCATCAGATTGGGATAGATCCAAAAGTAGAATGCACGCCTGCCTTTGCGCACCGCGGCGGTTTTAGCTTCGCCTGCATTCGAAACGAGCGGGCTCGACTGCAAACAAAAGCGCTGGCCGGTTTCGATCGTGTAGCTACTGTAATCGAGCACGCTGTTCAAGCCGCGGTGAATATGCGGCACGTGGTAGCCACCGTCGAGGTAGTTGTCGACAAAAACTTTCCAGTTGCAGTTTAAAAAATACGAACGACGTTGGAACCAGTTCAAACGTTCAAGGTTCAAGGGCTCAAGGCGTTCAATTAGATCGGCGCCGAGAAACTCTTCCAAGGTCAAACCGCCGCCGTCGAGTTTCACAAATACCCAGCCTTGCCATTCAGAGGTTTGAACCGGAACAAGACCGTTTGCGCCGCGGTCGAAGTTGGCGACTCCGGCGAATTCCGGCGTGAGGATCAGCCTGCCTTCGAGGTCATAAGTCCAGCCGTGATAGGGACAGCGGAGATTTTCAGTCTTGCCTTCCGGGCTCGTCATTACAGCCGCGGCGTGGTGGCGACAGACGTTGAAGAAGCCGCGCAGCACGCTGTCATTTCCTCTGACGACGAGGTTCGGCTCGCCAGCGATTTCGAAAGTGATGAATTGGCCATGTTCGCGAACTTGATCGCTGCGACCGACGAGTCGCCACGAGTGTGAAAAAACCGTGCGCTGTTCCAAATCGAGAATTCGAGGATCGGTGTACCAGGCGGAGGGAGGAGTGGATGCTTCCGCTAGCGGAGAGTCGGGATCGTAATTAGCAATTATTTCTCTAAGACCGATGTACATGACTTCCGGCGTAGTGTCGTGGCTGCGTAGACGCATTCTAGCGTCCGGCGCAATCTGAGAACAGGGTGATTAGCCCGTGTGGGCAAGCCGCCGGACTGACGGGATTACGTCGGCGGTGAACGGCTCGACTGCGGACTCGGAAACGGTAATTACAGCAATCGTGTCACCGATCGCATTGAAGACCTCGAGCGCATAGCCGTCTTCGCAATCCTTGCCGGTTAAATGTTCGACGATGGTAGCCACGTCACCTTTTCGGAGCCCGTGTTCGTGAAGGTCGACCCGCAGCGCTACACGTTTGAAGAGATCAATCGCCATTATCATACCTGCGGGATTTGCTTTATGATTTTCACCGTCGCGGAGAGCGAGACCTCAAAGTGGTAGCTTCTCAGCGCTCGATTAGGTACTGGACGCCGCGCGTTGTCTTGCTCTGGCCGCGGTGGCGAGACGCTGATTGACGATCCGCCAAAACGTGACCACCGCCTTCGGTTTAGCATCGAAGAAATCCTCAAAAAATCCACTGGCGTTCAGTGGCGGCGGATAGGCATACCATTCGCCCTCCTCGCCTCGTTCTGTCACCCAATCGCCCGGTTTGTTGGAGTTAATAATCTTAAAGAGGCGCGCGGGATAGAGATACGGTCGGCCTCGATCGTTCAAAATGCGGAAATCATCGGCCTCGATCCCGATCACCAGGTACGACAGACCAGGGGTCAGATCCGGATAACGTGGGTGCTTGCGACGTAACTTAACAATCATCGGGAGTGTACCTGTCTCCGTTTCAGTTCAACCCGGCCAATACCAGGGTGTTCATACCAATGATACTCGTACTGATGAACGCCGATCTCGAAATGTGGGCTACTCTTTTTTACCCACTTCGACGATTTGCCGCCGTAGGTCTCCACCAAGCGTCGGACATCGCGAATGCGCTTGCCTTTGGCAATGACCCTCGATTGGGCGATGATCCGAGAAGTCAGTTGAGAAATTGTACCAGTCCTTTCGACAAATCACCATCCTACTTCAGTGACAACACCAAGGCACTTGAATCAGGTTACCAAGCTTACTCCGGCAGGCCCGCCTTGTTGGCTGCTGGCATGTAGACCTCTCGCCAGAGTTTTTTGTAGGCCTCGGGCGATGATGGGAATGGGTAAAAGCCGAGATTCGAGAGCCTGAAGTTTGGCGCGATGCGAAACAGTTCCGCCGCTGTCGCCTTTGCTTTCACCAGGTCGCCTTTTTTGGCGTAGGCGACGGCAAGGTGGGTAAGCACGTTGGGGTTCTTCGGAGACTCCGCGCGCGCCTTTTCTAACCACTCGATCGCTAGGTCGTCGTGGCCCAGAAAAAAGTGCCCCACGCCTAGGAAAATCATCGAAGTCGTAATTTGTGGCCCGCGCGGATCGAGGGACAGGGCTTGCTCTGCATACTCAATCGCTTCCTTCGGTTCTCCACTGATGATACTCGCACGGGCTAGGCCATCGTAGAAATGCATGTGATTGCGGTTGAGCGCAATGCCTTTCCGGAACGCGGCAATCGCCTGCGCAAGGTCGCGCCGGAAAGTGAAGTACATGCCCAGCGCCTCATAGGTCAAAGCGTTGGCCCGGTCGAGTTCGTTGGCTTTGAGGGCAATGCTGTAACCCTCTTTGACTTTTTCCTCAGCGACTTGTGGCCCCAGCACGTTGATATATACTCGTCTTTGGTTCAGCAGGCAGGTTGCCAGGTTCGCCATGGCATCGACGTTGTTAGGGTCCAGCGTTAAAACCTCGCGAAAGAGCTTTTCCTGTTGTTGCAGGTTTTCCAGACCCCGGGTCTTGATATTCAGGGCCACAGCGCGGAGCAGCAGGTCGCCCGCCTTCGGGTCGGTTTTGCGCGCCTCGCTCTCTCGCGCGGCCGCCACCACGATCTCGCGCCCGATGGAGTTGGCGATGCGCGAGGTGATCTGGTCTTGCAACGCGAACAGGTCGGAGCGGTCGCCGTCAAACGTCTCGGCCCAGAGCTGCCCGCCGGAGGAAGTGTCGGCCAATTGGGCGTTGACGCGGATTTTTTCACTGCTGCGCTGCACGCTGCCCTGCAAGGCATAGCGCACGCCCAGATCCTTGCCCACCTGCTGGACATTGGTCTGCTTGTCCTTAAAAGTGTTCGCAGTCGTCGCGGCGATCACAAAGAGCCCCGCCGCGCGTGACAGGTCGGTGGTGATCTTGATGGTCAGGCCGTCGGCCAGGTAAGCCTCTGCCGGGTCGCCGCTCAAATTGGCGAACGGCAGCACGACGATCGAATGGCGCCCGAAAGTGGCGATGTTGCTGCCCGGCGTCCATCCATGTTGGCGCACGAACCATGCGCCGCCGGCGACAATGAGAATCACAATAGCAGTAGCGGAGAACCAGAGCGCGCGACGGCGAGAAGGTGGCGCGGTCTCGACCGCCGGCCTAGCGATCTCCGGCGCTTGGGGCAGCACTTCCTCGGGCAACGCTGCAATGTCCTTCGCCGCCAGCCCAAACACGCCGACCGCGCGGGCGATGTTTTTCACCATCTGCTCGCCGAGATCGGCGAAGGGCAATGAAAGCTTGTCGCGGACTTGATCGTGCGCCGTGCGCGAAATACACAATCCACCCGGTTCGCACAAGGTCTCAAGCCGCGACGCGACATTCACGCCGTCGCCGAAGATGTCATCCCCGTCGATGATGATGTCGCCGACATTGATGCCGATGCGAAAGATGACGCGCTTGTCTTCCGGCTCCTCGGCATTGCGGCTCAACATGCCGCGCTGGACGGCGACCGCGCAGGCGACCGCGTCGACCACGCTGGCGAACTCGACGAGCATGCCGTCACCGGTGGTCTTGACGATGCGGCCGCGATAGCCGGCGATGGCCGGATCGACCAGCTCGCGCCGATGGGCTTTCAGCGACCTTAAGGTGCCGACCTCGTCTACGCCCATGAGACGGCTATAGCTGACGACATCAGCCGCCATGATCGCTGCGAGCCTGCGTTCGACTGCTTTGTTTTCCACGACTACTCCCCGGGGTCAGGCCACGGTTTCAGGGTTGGCGGTCAGGAAAGATTCATAGGCTCTTCCGGGTTTACTGTAAAGATGTTTCCACCACGAAGGACACGAAGAGCACGAAGTTCGGAGTTGTAATTGTCCGAACCTTTCGTGTCCTTCGTGACCTCCTTTGAAAATATAAGCGCGAATCGCTTTAGAGTTGTAGCCTGGATGGAGCGAAGCGGAATCCAGGACGGCGGTACGGGGCGGGGCACAGTCCAGAGCGCGCGTGACTCAAGAACCCGGATTGCGCTTTGCTCCATCCGGGCTACAGGAGCAGGGTTGTGGGAATCGGCATTTTCATCCTCTGTGGGCGTGCGTAAGATCATGAACCACTTCGTGGTGAGACTTCCGTCTCTCTTTTTTGGTTGCGGCTCTGCCGCACTGGGATCTTCGTGGTGAACAAAGCAAGCAGAGTGTGGCACATGATTCACCCAGAAGCCTGAAGAACCGATTAAAAAGGCAATAAATAGGAAATTCAGGATTCGAGATTTCTTTTACGTAAACCAATCAATGAGTCTACCTTCCTCCAAGCGAATTTCTTAATTCCCGTCGCGCCTGCTCGGCAAAGCTCCAGTTGCGGACTTTGTCGAGCGGGACGGGGTCTTTGCTTTTCAGTTCCAGCATCGACTGATCCACCAGGGATTGCACGGCGGCGTCGGAGACGACTCCGCCGTCGGACCAACTGCGTTTGCCGAGATCGTAACTTCGGGCGGCAACTTCGCGGTCCAGGCTCAGCCAGTTCACCAGCATCTGCGTGGTTTCCTCGCGGTTGGCGCCGGCGAAAGCGAGAGCGCGAAAGACTGCTCTGATTACGCCAAAGACTTGTTTGGGATTTTTCTGGATCGTTTCGTCCCGGACGGCGAGACCGGCGAGCGGTAGCTCCAAGCGTTCGCCGAACCAAAGCAAGTCTTTGTAGCCGGCTTTTTCCGCTTGCAGATTGTAAGGCAGAGTTAAAATCGTCGCGTCGACGCTGCCGGAAAGCAATGAAGCGTAGCGCGCGGCGGCTCCGCCCATTTGCAAACGGATAAGATCGCGGTCGGGGTCCAAGCCATCCTGTTTGGCGACTGTGCGCAGCGCGAGATCAGCGGCGGCGCCGAAGCTGCCGATGGCGATGCGTTTGCCTCTGAGATCGCGTACGGTTTTCACGTCCCGCTTGACGGTGAGAAAGTAATCGGGACGGCCGAGCAAGACGGCGATCGTTTTGACCGGCAAGCCGGCGGTGGCGGCTTTTATCGCTGAGGTGCTGGGAGTGGCGTATTCGACGCTGCGGGTGAGCAGCGCATTGACCGCGATGTTGGCCCGCATCGTAATCGTCAACACCTCAAACCCTTCATCGCGGAAAAATCCTTTGCGCGCGGCGATCTCCAGCGGCAAGGTACTGAGGCCGGGTCCGGTGGAGGCGATCTTGATTTCTTCGGCGGCGGTAACGACGGTTGGTGAGAGTGCCAGGACGGAGAAGATTGCGACGAACAGAGGTAATGCGGATGACTTCTTCATCCTGGCATAGGTCGACGAAGCGAGCGAAGAGAGAGTTGCGATTACGCTTCTTTCGCGGTCACGTGGGCGCCGCCGAACGCTTCGGATCGATTGCCCACGAGCACCAGCGGTTCGTCACCGACGTTGGTAATCTGGTAGTAATCCTTGGCGCCGAAAAAGACGATTTCATTTTTCCCGATGGTGCGCTCCTCGCCTTTCAATCCCTTGACGGACGCCTTGCCTTGAAGCACGACAAAGGTCTCGGGCGACAGGTGGTAGTGCATATCCGTTTGCTCGCCCGGACGAAAGTAGATGATCCAGGAACGAAACGTGTCACTGCCGAATAACGGCACGAATCGTTTATTTTCAGCATTGGCCATGCGCATGGTGTCGTTGATATTGACAAACTCCATTGATCCTCCTGAGCTTCCGGATTTCTCCAGGGCTACCGGTTAAAACTCTTTCAGTCCGTCAAATCGAGCAGCACGCCGTCCGGATCGGATAGGCTTTGTTTGCACAGCCTGCAGCCTTCAAGGTTGGCTTTGTGCTTTTCGCCTTCGCGGCCGATGGCAACTTTTCTCGGCTTCGATTCGGGGTTGGACGCGGCGAGAGCGTCGAGATCTTTATTGGTCTGTTCCAGACTATCGACTTTGAATCCAAAATGTTCGAGCCCGGCGTAGAGGCCGCGATGGGTGGCCATGCTCCATGGCCGGATCGCCAAGCCCACTTTGCCGTCAGTGAGGTAGTAACTGTTGTCGCCGGACAAGCCCTCGACCGGCTTGAGATCGAAAACTTTTTGATAGAACTCGGCGATATACGCCGGACGGCCGCTGCGCATGCAAATGTGATTGATCCAACGCGGCTGTTCCCAGCCGAACTCAACGTAGCCTTCGCGGACGTTGTCCATGCCTTTCTGGGAAAGGTCCCACTGATTGCCGTCGGGATCGTGGCCGCGCAGGCCGGCGAATGGGACATGCCCCGGGCTCTGAGAAATATAAATCTCCGGATAAGATTGCTTAACCCGCTCGCGCACGAGATCGACGCTCTCTACGGCGAAGCCAAAATGATCGAAGCCCGACCGGAAGCCGGGTTGGCGCTGCAGGAGCGCCAGACCGATGACGCCGTCGCTCAAGTGTCCGCGTTCTTTGTTGTACTCGCCAGTCTCGTCGGTCATCCCATTGGTAATCTTCTTCATGCCGAAAATGGTCTGGTAAAATTTGGCTTCACGGTTCCAGTTTTCGGTCATAACCGCGATGTGCCGTATGCTTGCAAACATGGTTTGTATCCCTCCTTTTGATTCGGATTCATGTCAAAGTTGCCTACCCGTGTCAACCTCGAACCGCGCGCGGGATTGGCTTCGGATAACCTCTCGATGCCCGGCTTGATTATAGAAGGAGGTAAGGATAAATACATCGTCGGTTACAAGGCAACTCGATGACTATTCGTTCATTCGACTTACTCCAGCCTCGATCGCTGCAGGAAGCCGTCGCGCTTTTGCAAAAGCACGGCGACGAAAGCCGGCCAATCGCCGGCGGCACGACTTTGATTATCTTAATGAAGCAGCGCGCGCTCACCTATCGCTACCTGGTCGACCTTCAGTCGATCCCGGGTTTGGCCGATATCAAAGTTGAAGCGGACGGTGTCCGCATCGGCGCGCTCGTCACTCATCGGATGATTGAGACTTCCGCGATCCTGCGCCAATCCTTTCCCGCCTTGGTTGAGGCGTTCGGTCATATCGGCAACGTGCGGGTGCGCCAAACGGCGTCCGTGGGCGGCAATCTAGCGCACGCCGACTATCGTCTCGATCCGCCGCCGGCGCTGCTCGTTCTGAATGCGGAAATCAGCGTGTTTGGCCCCAATGGGCCGCGAACCATACCCATCGAAAAATTCTTCCAGGGTATGTACGAGACCGCCTTGGCGCCGAACGAACTCTTAGTAAGCATAAAAATTCCTTTCATGCCGGCCAACAGTCGAGCTGTCTACTTGCGGTACACCGCGTTGTCCGCCAATGACTGGCCATGCTTGGGGGTCGCGGCCTTCCTTGCAAGAACGGATGGGCGCTGCAAGGAGATCCGCATAGCGCTTGGCGGCGTGGCCACCACACCGATATTGATCGATGGGCTGGAATTCGCCACGGACCAGCTTCTCGACCAGGTGCTCACGGACAGGGTTGTCGAATTGGTCGACCAGCAAATATCGCCTTTTACAGATCTGCGCGGGTCGGAATGGTATAAGCGGCGGATGGCGCGGCTGTTCGTGAATAAAGCAATGGAGCAGATAAAAAGCGCTGCTGCATAATCACGCATGCGGGACGAAGAGGAGCGCACTGGATGAAGCGCGAAATCACGCTTAGAGTCAATAATCATGAGGAAACGATGCGTATTGACGACGCTGATACGCTGCTCGATGTGCTGCGCGACGGTTTAAAGCTTTGGAGCGTTCGCGAAGGCTGCGGAGTGGGTGCTTGTGGTACTTGTACGGTGCTGATGGATGGGCATCCGGTAAGCTCGTGTTTCTTGCTGGCGGCTCGCGCTGTGGGGCATGAGATTACTACTGTGGAGGGTCTCAGCGACGGGCACGCGCTACATGCGATTCAGGAGGCATTCGTAGCCGAGCGGGCATTACAATGCGCCTACTGTACGCCGGGGTTTGTCCTTTCCGTGAAGGCTCTGCTCGACGAAAATTCCAATCCTTCAGACGACGAAATTCGCGAATACCTCTCCGGCAATCTTTGCCGCTGCGCCGGTTATGCCGATATTCTGCGCGCGGTACGCTCAGCCCAACAGAAGCGCCAGAGTAAAGAGAAGCCGGCACACAACTGACCCCCAGCAGAAGTACCATTCTCGTCGGATTGTTTCATCGTTCTCCGTCAATTTTTGTATAACTTGATGGCAGCGACCGCGCGGCTACAAAAATGTGCGGACAAATCCGAAATGTTTCCGCTGCGCTTTTGCGCGGATTCTTTAACCCGCTAGATTCCTTGCACAAAGTAGGCGCTCACCGAGCTCAAGTAGGCGCATTTCGGTCGTGGCATACAAAATGCACATGGTAGATTCAGTTCCCGATCAAAGCGGATTCAATTGGATGGCCACTGCTCAATTTTCAAATTCTGATCGCACGCGTCGTCGCTCCTGGAAATTCGATTTGTTTTTCAATGCGGCGAGAAAAGACACGGTCATCCGGCTGCGTTGGCCGTTGGTGATTCTTTCGTCCTATCTGCTCTACTACACGCCGAGCGGGTGGCTTACACCGACGCAGGTTCAAGCGGTTCTTATACTTTATTTGCTGAGTCATTCGACGCTTTACTTCCTCGCGGACGATCTCTTCGACTCACGGTACTTTTATGGCCCGTTGCTCATTTTTGACACGGTTGTTCTCATCGCGGTTGTCAGTACGAGCGGCACGGCGAGTCCGGATTTCTATGTGGCATGCCTTTTCACCTTAATCATCAGCTGTATCTGCAATGACACGCGCGGTTTGCTCGCGGCAACCTTTCTCGCGCCGCTGATTTACGGATATTTTGTATTCAATACCGGTTCAGGACTCGATCCGGACGTTTACTTACGTCTGCCTTTCCCCTTCGTCATTTCGCTGTTTTACGGGTATTTCGCGCAAGTCGAACGGATGCGGCGCGCAGCGCGCGAGCAGGAAGAGCAAGCCAAGCTCCAACAAAAAACCGCCGAAGAGATCCGCCGGCAGCGCGAGCGTTTGGAGGTACTTCACCTGGTGAACGTTGCGGTCACTTCGACCATCGATACGGCCAAGCTGCTCGACTCGTTCCTGGAAACGGCGCTGATCCACTTGCCTTACGCTGCCGGGATTGTGCGGCTTAGAAATCGTGCGACAGGCGCGCTCGAGACGGCGGCCGCGCGGGGTTTTAAGAGTCATATATTGGGTGACGCGGAGGAGGCGCTGGCATTTTCCGATCGCGCGGTGCAGGAGAAGCGGCCGGTCACGGTTGGCAATGTTTTTACCGACCGGCGCGTCGATGACCTGCAATTTTACCAGGACGAAGGTCTATTGTCTTTCTTGGCGGTTCCATTGATCGCCAACAACGATGCGCTCGGCTGTCTGGTTTTTTTGAGCCGGGAGGAGCATGAGTTTGGCGAGGAAGAAACGGACTTTGTGACGACTTTGGCCGGTCAAACAGCCATTGCCATTCATCATGCCGAGCTCTATGAACAGAGCCAGCGGCAATCCGAGGAATTGCGCGGCGCGCATAAAATCAAAGATGAATTTTTGCGTATTGTTTCCGCCCAGCTCAAGACTCCTCTCAATGTCATCAATGGTTACTCCGAAATGTTTCTCGACGGATTGTTGGGAGAAATGACTCCGATTCAAGAAAAGGCCATCGAAACAGTTGCGCGGCAGGCCAAAGACTTGCATGGCTTGATCAACACGGTGCTGCAAGTAAGCAACATCGAAACTGAGCCGCTTCACCAAGAATTGCATGAAGTCAACCTATGGGAATTCCTGTCCGAGGTGAGGTCGGTTTACGATTTTCCCTTGAGCGACCCAGTCAAATTGATTTGGGATTACCCGTCGGATTTGCCGACCGTACAAAGTGATCGGCGGAAGCTCAGGCAAATCCTGGAAAATCTGATCAACAACGCGATAAAATTCACCGAACGAGGCACGATCACCATTTCAGTGCGCCACCTAAGCTCCCTCCAAACGCTGGAAATAAAAGTCGCGGACACCGGCACCGGAATTGCGGAGCGGCAGATGTCCACGATTTTCGAGAGATTTAGCCGGGGTCATGACGTCGATCCAGCTGCGCCGCGGATTGGTGTTGGGTTGGGTCTTTATATCGTGAAGAAATACGCGGATATTCTCGGCGGAAAGATCCATGTTGAGAGCCGTCTCGGGGTGGGTTCAATTTTTACCGTACAAATACCCGCGGCCATAAAGCAGAGCTATTCACCGCACGAGCAACTAGTTTTACCGACCGAAACGACAAACTTTGCTGGGGTCTCGCGATGAGAAGATCTCGGCACCGGGTGAAATTCTAGCGCGGCGTATCGAGGATGGCGCGGTTGTCTCGTTTCAAATACATTCTCACCCAGAGGTCGTAGAGGTTATCCGGGCGAAACACTTCGATTTCCTTGCGGCCGCGCGGGGTTTCGACGACGACTCCGATTGAAAGTTCCTGCCAGGCGATGCCCAAAAGGCGGTCGCTCTGTCGACCGACAAAATCACCGAGCGTGCGGAGTAACTGTGACAGGGAATGCCCGTCGGCATTACTGCTTTGCGGTCGGCGGCGAGCGCGCTGTTCTTTTTCGATGCGGTCCAACTCGGATACGGTGTAACGCAGCCGTTTGCCGGTTTCAGAGGGCGATATGGGGTAAGATTCCTCATGCCCGATCGTTCGCGGCGGCGTTCGGTCACGCCACAGTTTTTGGAGTCTAGTCTTGCTGATTCGTGAAAGTGGTTTGTCACTTTCCGCACTATCGCCCGACTTTACCCATACCAGATAAGCGTCTCCGGTAAATTCTAAATTGAAATTGCTGAAATGGAGCGCCTCAAGGTCCTGACCGATTGCACGTAAGTGCCGGGAATAGTCCGCGGGGGTAATTTTTGTGTCCATGTCGTGACGGCGGCTGTCACCCTCCAAACCGAGGCCGAAGGCTCTCGGGACGTTGTGCACTAGACGCAATACCGCTCGACGTGCAGGCGGCGCCGTTCTGCGAACACCGCCAACAATACTATGCACAGGGAGCTTATAGTTGCAATTAAGACAAAAATTCGCGAGCGGGAACTCACCATTGCTCCTGAATGCTTTCGCCACGGCGAAGCCGATATAATATTGACACTTAGGACATTGACGTGCGCGGTATTTGGCCATCGTTGCTGGTCTCAATGCTCGCGAGTTTTTACGCGTAAAGGGATTCTAATGTCAAGGAAAATGCCGATGGTTTGAAGAATAATTCAAACAAGTATCTAATTTCTGGACGCTCCGAAGCCGGACCGAGACCTTTCTGGCAGACCATGTCAATTGATGGTCATTAAAGGTACGGAATACTCCCGGATTCGGAATTTTCAGGGGTTCAAATCGTTCAAGCCGTTTTTCAAAATGTTCAAATCGTAAGAAGCCGGGATGGAAGATCCCTTCCGGTTTTTGTTTGCACTGAAAAAATCCGACGACACGAGTTGTTTGTGCCGTCGCCGCGCGACGGCGGTTAAATTTTCTTCATTGCTGCGGCGAGGCGGGAAAGATCAGCGACTTGATGACCACAGGGACCGATCCAGAGGATGGGATCAGCGCTCCGATGTCGATGAAATCAAAATCGTTGAGCGCAATACCGTCGATGGAAATCACAGGGTTTTGTATCTTCAGCTCTTCTTGAAAGTGCAATCCGATGATGCCGCCGATATCGCCGTCGTTGACGAGCACGAGCGGATGTCCCTTGGCCAAGATGTCTTTCCACCCCTCGGCGATGCCGGAGCAGAAAGCTTGCAGACGGAAAAACGTCGCCGAGCCCTCCCAGTGAAAGGCCACTGCCGCCGGTTGCCGGCCGCTTAACAGATCCAAACGTCTAAGGGCGGTTAGAGTGGCGTCGCGCACCGCCTCCTTCGTGAAGTTATCGGCGTCGAGCGGAAACTCGGGTGCGACCACGGCGATATTGCGCACGGGAACCGCGTTCTCGGGTGAAATGAAAACCGTATTGCCGCTCACTTGAACGGTGTACTGCGAAGCGCCAATGACCGTGGCGCGAATGCGCGCTGCCGGCTCCATGACGAGCAAATCCAAGTCCGCCATGCGATCGTGGATTTCTTTAGCGATCGAAGGTCCTAAATCGCCGAAGGTTGTCTTTTCCCGATTGTAAATAAATTCCGACACCCCGCCGGAGAACATCACGCAATCGATTTCTCCGCTATAAGCGAGCGGCGGCAGTCGTAATAGTTCTTTGATGTCCCCAGCGATTGCTCGTGGCTTGAGCATGGCGAAGAGTTTATCCGTCATGCCAGCGACCATCCGCTTCAAATTTTCCGGCGGGATCTTCTGCCCGAGCTCAACGGTAAAGCCCGCCCAACCGGCGTGTTTGCGGCCGGCTTCTTCGATGCGCACGACGACGCCGTCCGGATCAAAGGCAAGCAGCCGGGCGCCGATGTCCATGGCCGAAACTTCCTGGACTTTGCCGTTGTTGCAGACGGCGAACTTGCTTGTGCCGCCGCCGATGTCGATATTCAAAACGACGCCGCCGATCTTTGCCGAATGCGCCACGGCGCCGGAGCCGTGCGCGGCCATTGTGGCTTCCAAACCGTCTCCCGCGCTGACGGCGACAAATTTGCCGGCTTCCTGCGCGAACAGTTCGGCGATGGCGCGGGCGTTGCGGCGTCGAACGGCGACCCCGGTAAGAATCAGCGCGCCGGTATCGACTTCATCGCGTTTGATCTTGGCGGTTTTGTATTGCCGGTTGATGAAGGCTTCGAGCGCTTCGACGTCGATCCGGGTGTCGTCGACGTAGGGAGTCAAAAGAATTTCCGATTCGTTTAGCACTTCCCGTTTCGTGACGCGATAACGGGAGCCTTCGAGGGTCAACTCCAGCCGCGAAAAAACCAGATGTGATGTGGAGGAGCCGATATCGACCCCCACGCTGGTGAGGCGAAGAGTCTCTTCTTCCTGCATGTGGCGGTTGGCATTGGAGAATGAGCCTCTAGGTGCGGTGGCCATGAAAATCCTTGCTCGGGGAAATGGTTTAGAGTCCAGCGTCTAGAGTCTGGAGTTCGTGGGAACCCTAGACCCGAGACGGTAGACGCGAGACAGATTCTTAATAGGAGTTCTTGTAGAGTTCCGGTTCCATGCGCGAATTGGCGCCGACGCTGGCCAGCGTCTCTTCGAATTCTTTGCGCAGGAACGGATCTTCTTCGTTGTAGGGAATCGCCGTGCCACCGTCTTTCATGTCGATGGCGCCGTAGTCGATCGCCTTTTCGCCGGGACGTCCGCGTTCGCGGCCCGGCGCATTGGGTCCGAACCACGCGGTCAGGCGGAGCGGCTCCTTGCTGGCGCCAAAATGGGCGTGGAACCAGTTGCCGCTCATGGGCGCCGCGCTCACCATGCCTACCGGTTCGTAATCCTGCCGTCGTATTTCTTCGGTTGTGCCATTTTCCCAGGGGTGTGTGCCCAATTTTGACGGCCAAGTATAAGTGTAACCTTTGCCGCTCAAGCAGATCAGCACAGCCGCGGAGCCGTGCGCATGCGCCTTGGAATATCGCCCGGTCTCATGTTGGCCGATCCACATGTAAAACTGCTGGCCAGCCATATGCGGCTCGATGCGCCGGTAGCCCGGGGAGCGGCGGTTATCCATCGGCAATTCACAGCCCATGACGTCGGGAATGATATTGGTTTGGCGCATGGCGAGACCGCGAACCGGGTCCGGCGTCACTTCTTCTTTGTATTTGTAATAATCGTCCGACGGATCGAAGCGATCTTTGAACTGATAAGGGCAATTGAAGATGAAATCCTCGCTGCTGAAGATGTTCATGACGTTGGGCGCCGTCGTTCCGGCAAGTAGCAGCGCCGGACTCGAGGTCGCGTTGACGATGCGGTGCGTGGCATTGATCGGTATGGCGAAGATCGAGCCTTTCTGCCATTCAAACGTGAGCTTCTTGGGATTGCCGTCAATCCAGACCTCGGTCGTGCCCCGGCCATCGACGACGAGGTACTGCTCTTCATACATATGTTTTTCGGGATTTAGCGCGCCCGCGCCGGGAACCTCGACGACGTAGGAGCCCCAGAGGCCCTCGGTGCCGAGCAATTGTATGAACGTGCCGTTGCCGCCCATGCGTTTCCAGGGCTTGCGCGGCAAGTCTTGCACGCGGCGCACCCCGATATCGCGATAGATCGGAATGCCCTGGGACTCCATGTAGGTGTCATAGGGAGTGTTGGGTCTGAGAAACTTTCCTAGTCCAGCTCGGGTCTTATTATCTGTCGGTTCCTGGAATTTTTGTTCCGGTGGATGATCCATAATGCCTCCTTGTAGATATTGCTCTGGATTGGAATCTGCGACTTGGCCAGCGAAGATGCTCAAGTTCAGCGGATTTAAATCAATTAATAGCGATTGACGGATAGGGAGTCAAACGACCTTCCCGGGAAGGCCGACTCTACTCGCGGCGGCGCCATTCGTGAGTTGCCGGGCGGGCGGAACTCTATTTTGAGAAGGTCAGCCGGCGGTAAACTTGCCGCACCGAGTCCACGTCCCGTTTGCAGTATTCGATGATTTCGGCGATCTTGCCGGCGCGGTAATAGGGGTAGACCTTTGAGCCGTCGAGATTTTCTTTAGGTGATGGGATGCCCAGGGCTTTGGAGAGCGAGTCGAGACTCGCGTGTTCGCGGCCCCACTTGCTCCACTCCTGCATGGTGTCGTAGATCGGCG
>CAMLCX010000053.1 GCA_946478635.1 uncultured Pseudomonadota bacterium | reverse complement strand
ATCCCGACAAAGCAAACGAATTATCCCTGCAAAATAAGTAGACGCCAACCACCCATCACTTTCCGCAACTCGTCGGGCTTTTTTTTACTTAACGAAATCCCTCAATCCTAATCTCCTGGGACCTCCCTCCCCAGCGACATATTAGGTTGTAGCCGAAGCGCCATCGCCGCTCGGGGAGCGGAACGATTAATTTCCAAGATTGACATTGAGATACGATTATCGGAGATTCTGCCCTGTCCACATTCGATCAGAGCCATTGCCGACAAGTTTAGAAACACGACTGTGCTCGATCCTTCCGTAAAACCGCGAAGGAGGTTTGCGTGAAAAAACTGGCTGTCATGTTCTTTTTGGCCATGCTGGCGGGCCTGGGGATTCCCGGACATGGATTCTCTCAGGCGCACTTCTATCAGGGCAAAACCATCAATGTCGTCTATGGCGGCGGTCCGGGAGGCACGGTGGATCTGCGCTTCAGAGCCACCGCTGCTATTCTCCGCAAACACATACCGGGAAGTCCGACCTTCGTCATCGAGTACATGCCGGGCGGCGGATCCCGCAAGGCCGGCAACTACATCTACCGGGCCCGTCCGGACGGTCTAACCATGGGCGTCATGCTCTCGAGCTTTGTCCCGGCGGCCGTGCTCGGCTCGAGCGGGGTTCTCTATGACATCGACAAGCTAAACTATCTTGGCTCTCCTACCAGCGGCGAACCTTACATTTTTTTGAGCCGTAAGGAGGCGCGGCTGGATAGTATCGAGAAGCTCCGTGGCGCCTCAGGCGTGCGCATCGGCGCTCAGTCTGTGGGGCACAACCTCTATAACATCGGCCGAATTCTCGCGTATGTGCTCGGCATGAAGGAGCCAAAGTTTGTTACCGGATTCGCCCAGGGCGCCGAGGTCAATCTCGCCATGATGCAAGGCGAGCTCGACGCCAGGTGGACCATCCAGGCCACTCTGGTGCGAGAGGCGCCCGAATGGATCGAGAAGAAGCTGGTGGATTTTCATGTCGTCAACGAGGTTCCGAAAGGGCGAAGACACCCTCATCCCGTCTTTGCCCAGCTGCCCGATATCGAACGGCTGACGAAATCGGAAAAGGAGCGAAAGCTCCTGGCCATGCAAAGGGCCTTTGTCAGCGCGGGAACTCCTTTCCTCTTTCCTCCGGGAACACCTCCCGACAAGGTCAAGATTCTACGGGAAGCGATGCGCAAGACTTTTGCCGACCCTGAATTCCACGCGGAATTTAAAAAAATGGTCGGCGAGGAGCCCACGCCGTTGCCGCCGGAGGAACTCGAAAAGGCAATTCGCGAGTTACCTCGGGACCGCGAAATTGTCGAATTATTCAACAAGCTCTCCGGCGCGGACGCCTTGCCGCTGCCGTAGGCTGTGTCTCGCCGAGGACTGAAGGTTCAAATCGTTCAATCGCTTCACTCCGTTCAAGCCGTTTTACGGATCACGGATCACGAACAGGTCGACACGTTTGCTCAATTGCGCAAATCCGCAACCATTGCTGAATGCCAAAATGAGCAAACCGTTCAAGCATCGACCTCGGTCGAAGACACGAGCAAAACAGCACAAAACAGGGGGGTCAAAAACAGGGCGGTCAGGTCTAGATTTAAAGCATCGTCACACCGTTGATGAATAAATTAGCCAACGACTTCAAGACTAGGGGAACTTGCGAACAATGAGGCGTCGTCGTCGCTCATCAAACTTAGGCCAGCGCAGCGGGTTTTGAGAATTAGCCGGACACGCGATCGATTTCGCTCTCGAAGTCGGAAGCGATCTTGATTCCGCGCGCATCGTACCAGGCAAAGGCTGCCGCATAATCTTCGGACGCACCGGGATGAAATACGACCAACAGATCCAACTGTCTCGGTTCCGGATAGGTTAAGCGATAATCAGCGTATCGAGGCCGCGAGCCAGAAAGGCTTCGCTGCGATCGGCCACCGCGGCGGGTGACCCACCAGCGATGCATTGGGGATGTCGGCGCGCAAGGCAGAAGGCCAGGCCAGGGTTGCCTTGCTGCCGGTCCAGTCGGTCGGAATCATGCGGAACGCAAGCGGCGTTCTGCCGGCACAAAACGAATCTCGACGCGCTGGTTTAAGGCCGCGGCAATTCGGTTGAGCATCGCCAGGGAGTGACCCTCGTAGTTAGCGTCTTCGAGACGACAAATGACTGACGCTGTGGTGCCGATGAGTCGTGCCAACTGACGCTGGCTTAGCCCATTCGCATTTCTTAGTGCGGTTAGCTTGCGAGCAACTTGTCTTATCCGACCTTTGCGACCTTGGCGCCTTTGCGGGAGATATTCCGAGGTTCGATTGCAGCTCCGCCACGGTAGGTCCTTGGCGGAGACTACACGTCGGATAAAGTATCAACAGTGTGAGTCACTACACTAGGTAGCGTCGAATTTTCGATTTAGCTTTCTATAGGGGGCGCCGCAGAGTCTGACTGGTACGAGTCGCCTGTGTTCCCGTCAGACCATTCGCCATAAGCAAACTTTGCTATCAACAGGGCGAGATCTCTACTTAACTTTCGGCAGTACTTTCTCGCCAAACAGATCCAACTGCCTCGGATCCGGATCGGCCACGCCGATAATCAGCGTATCGAGCCCGCGAGATAAAAACGCTTCGATGCGATCGGCGATGGCGGCGGGTGAACCCACCAGCGATGTATTGGGGATGTCGGCGCGCAGGCGGCCGTAGTAGCGCATGACGTAATCTTCCACCGTTTTTACGGCTTTCGCTTGGTCGTCGTCGATTGCCATGAACGTGAGACCCGCTTTGGTGATCTCATTTGGATTGCGTCCTGCCGCGCGGGCGTATTGGGAGATCTTTTCCCAGGTCACGGAGAACTCCGGGATCGCCGAGCTGCCGCAGATGAAACCATTGGCCCAGGTGCCGGCGCGTTTGAGCGCGGTCTCGGCGCTGCCGCCGGTCCAGATGGGCGGGTGCGGCTGCTGAATCGGCCGCGGCCCAACCGTGAGGTTCTCGACGTTATAGTATTTGCCTTTGTGCGTTACGTTGTCTTCGGTCCAGAGACGCTTCATAAGGTCCACTTGTTCGACCGCCCGGCTACCGCGGTGCTCGAAAGGAATCTCGACGGCCTTGTAATCGTTTTCACGGCTGCCGAAGCCGAGGCCCAGGGTTACCCGGCCGTTGGAAATGAAATCCAACGTGGCGACAATTTTGGCGACATGGCTTGGATGGCGCAGATTGCCAAGCAATACGGAAGTCCCGAGGCGGATTTTCTTGGTTGCTCCCGCAGCCGCAGCGAGAATGGTCAAAGGCTCGAGATTGTCGTAAGCGACACGATCGATGGTCCACATCGAATCGCAGCCCATCGCCTCGCACTTTTTTGCGAAGTTGACGACGTTCTCCGGTTTGGTGAGGGGTGCGGGATTGACCCAGGCGAGTCCGATGTTGGCCATTTTTTCTCCTTATATTGCGGATGGCGGTTCAAATCGTTCAAAATGTTCAAGCAGTTCAAGACGTCCGTCGGATCAAAATAGACCAGCCATCCGGGTCTTTTCAAGTTTCCGGCTCTGCGATATACCGAAATCCAATAAGGAGGACACTCAAATGGATGCTTCAACCTTCAAACTCAGGACACCGCATATCAACGGTGGGCGCAGTCATATCCCGCTGGCGAAAACGGATCACATGACCATTGGGCTCAACTACTACATCCCCGGTCGAAAGAATAAGCTGCACACCCATCCCGGCGAAGATCATACTTTCGTCGTCATGGATGGCCAGGCGACCTTCTACAACAAAGAGCACCAACCGACGGTGCTCAATAAAGGCGAAGGCATCATGCTGCCGGAGAATCATTATTACTATTTTCAGAGCACGGGCGATAAGCCGCTGGCCTTGTTCCGCGTGAGCGCCAAAAAGGGCAACAAGCCGAAGGTGCTGCGCGTGGATGCGGAGGGGAACAAGCGAACCGATGAAGAAGTCGATTTCGTCGTGGTCGATGGCGAGGTCGTGCAAGGCCAGTTTTGGGAGATGAAGTAATCGGGCATGAAAATCACCGACGTCAAAACGATCCGTCTGCGCGCGACGATTCCCACGGAGGGCCAGGTCTTTAGCCGCTCCGGCGTGCGAAACACGCGCTCGACGACGCTGGTGCGAGTGGAAACCGATGACGGGATTTCCGGTATCGGTTCGTGCTCCGGCAACGGCGAGTTGATCGAGGTAATCATCGCTCGCGTGTTAAAACCATTGCTGGTCGGCATGGACCCGACGGAGATCGACGTCATTTGGGACAAGGTTTATGTCCGCGGCGGCCATAAGGAATTCGGCACGCGCGGCATCGGCGTCGTCGCATTGAGCGGAATCGACGTCGCGCTGTGGGATATTCTCGGCAAGGTGCGCGGCGTGCCGATTTATCAGCTGCTCGGCGGCAAATGCCGGGACAAAGTTCCGGTCTACGCGACCGCGCTCTACCCAGAGGAGCCGTCGAAAGTGGCGAGACGCGCGCGGGGATTTGCCGAGCAGGGTTTTCACGGCGTCAAGATCAAAGTCGGTTTTGACCTGGATCAAGATATTCGCATCGTGCGCGCCGTGCGCGAGGAATTGGGAAAAGATTTCATCGTGATGACCGATGCCAATCAGGGTTACAACGTTGATGTCGCGCTCAAGGCCTCGGACGCCTTCGCCGACTGCGGCGCCTATTGGCTCGAGGAACCGCTGTTCGTCGAAGACATCGAAGGCCATGCGATGCTGCGCGAAAAGGGCCGCACGCCGATCGCCGTGGGCGAAAACTTGAACATGTGTTATGCCTTTGAAAATTTTATTGTGCGCGGTGCGGTGGATTTCATTCAACCCGACGTTGCGCGTGCCGGAGGCATTAGCGAAATTCGCAAGATCACGGTGCTGGCCGCGCGGCACAACGTGCCGGTGTCTTTTCATACCTGGGGCGATGGCGTCGCCCTGGCGGCGAGCGTGCATCTTTCGGCGGCGCTCAAGGATTGCATCGTGATGGAGCTTGACTACACCTACAATCCGCTGCGCGAGGAATTGCTCCGCGAACCATTCAAAGTCGAAGGCGGTTGTCTGATTCCTCCAGAAAAGCCGGGTTTGGGTATCGAGTTGAATCAGGAAGCGTTGCAGCGCTTCGCCTTTTCAGGATCCGAGGAGCTTACGATCCGGCAAAAAACGCTGGGCGCGGCTTGAAATCATAGTTCACTTTCAGTTGACCCTCGTTTCCTCGTTGACAATAGATTGTCATTCCCTCATGTAGATGACCGCACGGCGGCCACTCTTACAGGAATGTTTGGTAATCCCCGCGAGAGTCAGCGACACCCGTTTGATGGCATAAGGCTTGCGCCATCTCCGGAGATTCAATTTGAATTTCTGGAGGTCGGCATGAATAGACGCACTTTTCGCTTTTTGTCATCTAGGTGGTCAGCGGGTTTTGCGCTGGTCACGTTGGTAACCTTTTTTACAGCAGCGACGGTTCCAGCGTGGGCGATGAATTCTGCTCGTGGCGGCGCATTGCCGCAACCGCTGCCGCTTTTTCCGCCGGATAACTGGTGGAATTTGGACATCAGCAGCTGGCCCGTGGCGAGCAATTCGGCGAACTACATTACTTTCATCAACAATGGAGGCACCCGCCGGCTACACCCTGATTTCGGCGGTAACGCGGGTACGGGATTTTCAATCTACGGGATGCCCTATGCAACCGTGACGAACGTGTCGAGCGGCGACCTTAAAGCCGTGCAGTTTCAGTATGCCGACGAGAGCGATGGCGTGGATCATACGACGAACACGAGTTTTTCTTTCTATCCTATCCCTCCAGAAGCCATTTCTCAGCCTTATTGGGTTGAAGGCGGAGACCCGGGAAATATCGATCTGCGCAGCAGTCAGGACCGCCATTTGCTGATCGTCGATAAGGACCGGAATTATCTCTATGAGCTTTACAACGTCTTCTACAATTCCACACAAGCAAAATGGTTTGCCGGCTCCGGCGCTTTCTTCGACATGAACACCAATAATCGTCGGCCCGACACTTGGACGTCCGCCGACGCTGCCGGTTTGGCGATTCTTCCCGGATTGGTCCGCTACGATGAAGTCTATGATCCGACGGTCACGGAAATTCGCCACGCGTTGCGCGTGACCGTGCGGGCGACCAACGGTTATGTTTACCCCGCTTCGCATCGCGCCGGTTCGACCTCGGGAGCATTGCCGATGGGCGCGCGCTTGCGCTTGAAGGCAAATATCGACGTCACCCAGCGCACCAGCGATCCCAATATGCAGAAAATTTTCCGCGCCATGCAAAGATACGGGTTGATCGTCGCCGACAATGGTTCCGATATGTACATCACCGGCACCTACGACACGCGCTGGAACAACGATATTCTCAATCCAGCGTTTAGTAATCTGTCGGCGAGCGACTTTGAGGTGATCGAGCTCGGCTACAACCCGGCTCCGGTCGGACCGGCGGCGTTGAACTCTGTAAGTGTAAGTCCAGCGAGTGTTACGGGTGGCCAGTCGGCAACCGGTACGGTAACCCTGACGAGCGGTGCACCCGCGAGCGGCGCGGTTGTAAGTTTGACGAGCGCGAACCCCGCCGCCTCGGTGCCTGGATCGGTGACCGTTCCGGCGAGTTCATCGTCGGTGAATTTCACCGTGAATACAACAACGGTTAGCTCGACGACAGCCGGCAATATTACGGCGAGCTATCTAGGAGTGAACAAATCGGCAACAATAACGGTCAATCCACCGGCGCCGGCGGCGCTTTCGAGTCTGACGCTAAATCCAACGACTGTTGTCGGCGGTTCAAGCTCAGTGGGAACGGTAACGTTGAATAAAGCTGCCGTTAATCCGGTGGTGGTGACACTGACTAGCACCAAACCCACCAAGGCGATCGTTCCGGCGAACGTGACTGTCCCAGCCGGGGCCAGTTCGGCGACCTTCAATATCGGCACGACGACCACTAATAAGAAGATCAACGCTAGCATTACCGCTACCTATGCCGGGGTGAACAAAAGTGCGACGCTCACAATGATCCGAAGGTAGATTTCCAGCTCGTTTGCGCAATCAAGCCACGCCGGCTTTATCCGGCGTGGCTTTTTTGTTTGTTGGTCGGCGCGCTTGTGTCAATGATCGTTGCCTATAGCCGCGGAGTTGCTAATATGTTGCGGCTTTCCCATGTATCGAGAGGACACCATTGCTGCGATCGCGACTCCGCCGGGTGAAGGAGGCGTAGCGATCGTACGGATCAGCGGCGTCGATGCCGAAACGATTGCTGCGCAAATCTTTGTGCGGCCGGCCGATAAGAATGGCCGTTTGAAGTCTCACGCTCTCTACCATGGCAAAATCCGCGATCCGCAAAACCAGCGAATTATGGATGAAGTGTTACTTACGGTCATGCGCCAGCCGCGCAGCTATACCGGAGAGAATGTAGTCGAGATTCACTGCCACGGGGGAGCGTTTCTCGTAAGACAGATCCTCGGCCTCGTGCTTAAACTGGGCGCACGACAAGCTCAGCCCGGAGAATTTACCAAGCGCGCATTTCTCAACGGACGCCTCGATCTCGCTCAAGCCGAGGCGGTGCTCGACCTTGTCCACGCACGCACCGATAAAAGTGCGGAGCTTGCACTGGATCAAATCGCGGGCGCTCTGTCAAAGTGGGTTGTGGAATTGCGCGAAGAGTTGCTCGGTATTTTGGTGCAAGTGGAAGCAGCCATTGATTTTCCCGAAGAGGAAATCGAGCTTTTACAGCGCCAGGAACTGGCCGGCAAGATCCGCGGCTTGGCTAACAAACTCAACGTTATTTCAGCAACTTACGATTGGGGAAAACTGTTTCGCGAGGGCGCGCGTGTATGCATCTGCGGTCGACCCAACGTCGGCAAATCGAGTTTGCTGAATGCTCTTCTCGGCGAAGACCGCGCGATCGTAACGCCGCTCGCTGGAACAACCCGGGACGTCATCGAGGAATCGATCAGCCTGGATGGCTTGCCGGCCGTGCTCTGGGATACCGCCGGTATTCACGAGAGTGACGATCAAATCGAGCGCATCGGCGTGGATCTCAGTCGCCAGCATGTCAGCAAGGCCGATGCGGTTCTTGTCGTGCTCGACGGCTCAGAGCCGCTTGCAACCGATGATCGATTATTGCTGGCAAATGTCGCGGCGAAAAAAGTCTTGATTGCCGTCAACAAATCCGATTTGCCCCAGCATCTCGTGCTTGACGATCTTGCACGGTTTGCTAGACCGACTGGCGTACAATCAGTATCAGCAAAGACTGGGGAAGGAATTCCGAAACTAAAAGAAAGTTTGCGCGATCTTCTCATCGACTCGCAAACGGAATCGCCC
This sequence comes from uncultured Pseudomonadota bacterium, assembly GCA_946478635.1. Next base: position 7,352 of record CAMLCX010000053.1, on the reverse strand, counting down.
GTCGTTATAACGAATTTGCGGCAACGGAGCGCTTTGCAGCGCGGCGAATTTTCGTTGTCACAGGCTGCCGGTTCATTGGGCGAAAGTTATGCACCTGAGTTTGTCGCGATGGATCTCAATGAAGCGCGAACGGCACTCGAAGAAATCACCGGCATCATTCAAAATGATGATATTTTAGAACGTATTTTTGCAAATTTTTGTATTGGAAAATAAGAATTAACAAATAATAATAAATAGTTTTGGAGATTTTTTGAAAAAACTCATTGGGCGCGTGTTTCACGTGAAACTATGACCTACGAACAAATATTCGATGTGATCGTCGTCGGAGCAGGTCACGCGGGAATAGAAGCCTGCTTAGCGTCGGCTCGGATGGGTTGCTCGACGCTGATGTTGACTTTGAACCTCGACCATATTGGCCAGATGTCCTGCAATCCCGCTATCGGTGGAATCGGCAAGGGACATCTGGTTAAAGAAATCGATGCGCTTGGGGGAGAGATGGCGCGCGCGATTGATGAAACCGGCATCCAGTTTCGCGTGTTGAATACCAAGAAGGGTCCTGCTGTGCGTGCGTCGCGCGCCCAGGCCGACAAGGCTCTCTATCGCCAGAGAATGAAGCGGGTTCTGGAAACCGCGCCAGCTCTAACGCTCAGGCAAGGGAGCGTCGAATCGCTCATGGTCGAAGGGGGTGAGGTAAAAGGCGTCGAGACGCAGATCGGCGAACGTTTCTTCGGCCGTAAAGTAATCTTGACAACCGGGACATTTCTCAAGGGTCTCATCCATATTGGGGATAAAAATTACTCTGCCGGCAGAGCCGGAGATTTTGCCGTCCACGGGCTTAGCGAGTCATTGGTCAATTTGGGATTTAACGTTGGCAGGCTCAAAACCGGAACATGTCCTCGGCTGGATGCCAGGACTATTAACTTCGACCAACTTGCAGAGCAGGCGGGAGATGAGAGTCCGATTCCGTTCTCGTTCTCGAGTAAATCGATTACCCAGCGTCAAGTTCCGTGTCATATAACTTACACGAACCGAAAGACGCACAACATCATCCGAGCGGCGATTCACCGGTCACCCATGTACTCTGGTGTTATCAAGAGCCGGGGTCCACGTTATTGTCCGTCGATCGAAGATAAGATTCACCGCTTCGCCGACAAAGAGCGGCATCAAATATTTCTTGAGCCAGAGGGATTGGACACTGTTGAAATCTATCCTAACGGTCTTTCGACAAGCTTGCCTCTGGACATTCAAACAGAAATGGTGCGCTCAATAGTAGGTTTGGAATCGGCAGAAATTATGCGGCCAGGCTACGCGATTGAGTACGATTATTTCGAGCCGACGCAGCTGTATGCAACTCTTGAAACAAAGCTCATTCGCGGTCTTTATCATGCGGGGCAAATCAATGGCACCACCGGTTACGAAGAAGCCGCAGCCCAAGGACTGATGGCAGCAATCAATGCTGTTCTGAGTTTACGGGGTAATGAGCCTCTCATTTTAACCCGCGAGCAAGCGTACATCGGAGTTTTGATCGACGATCTGGTCACAAAAGGTACTGACAATGAGCCGTATCGCATGTTCACTTCGCGAGCGGAATATCGACTTCTGCTACGAGAAGACAATGCCGATATGCGCCTTACGGAAATTGGGCATACCATTGGGCTCGCGCGCAACGACGCTTACGAAGGTGTAGAGTCAAAGAGAAAGGCCGTAGCCGAGCTCACCGGATATTTAGAGCAGAATCACATAGTGCCCAATGCTGCTGCCAATTCGCTTCTCGAATCGTTCGACTCGTCGCCGCTGCGCAATCAAGTGACTTTGACCCAGATCCTCCGGCGGCCCGAAATCTCTTTTGGCCATCTGAGGAGGCTGCGGCCGGATATTCCGAGCCACCGCACGGATGTGGAGACGCAGGTTGAAGTCCAGATCAAGTACCAGGGATACGTTGACCGCCAGCAGCAAATTGTTGAGCGCTTTCAAAAAATGGAGCATGCACGCCTGTCGGAGAACACTGACTATTCCCGCATCAGCGGATTGTCGCGAGAGGTGTGTGAAAAGCTGACGCGAATCAAACCAAGGTCACTCGGCCAGGCGGCTCGCATCCCTGGAATCACTCCAGCAGCGATTTCGCTTTTGTCATTCTTCATCAAGTCGAAAAGCGCATAATCAACACCACCCCATAGGCCGCTAGACGATCTCGGGCCTCATCCTACCAAGTTTCACGTGAAACGCTTTATTTTGCTTCCAATTCTTTTACGCTTATGATATTTATCTGTAAAAGCATAATTATATAACTAGCTGATTTATAAGGATAATTTGTGCATCGGACTATTGCGCTTGCCAATCAGAAGGGCGGCGTCGGTAAGACTACAACCGCGATCAACTTAGCTGCTTCGCTGGCGCTTGAGTCCAAGCGCACGCTACTCGTGGATATAGATCCCCAGGGTAACACTACAACTGGTCTTGGAATCGAGCGTCGAGAGCTTAACGGGAGCCTTTATCATGTGCTCGACGGTTCACAGTTTTTAGGTGAAGTTTTATATCAGACGGAGCTGCCCCAGTTATTGCTCATTCCGTCCACCAAGGATCTCGTCGGGATCGAGATCGAGCTGGTCGGCGCTGACCGGCGGGAATATCGTCTGAAGGAAGCTCTCGCCGGCGTTGGCGAGCACTACGATTATGTTCTGCTTGACTGCCCACCATCACTAGGATTGCTGACTCTCAACGCGTTAACCGCTGCGGACTCGCTGCTAATTCCCATTCAAAGCGAATACTATGCGCTCGAAGGACTGAGCGCCATCCTGGAAACCATGCGACTGGTGCAGCAGAGCGTCAATCCCGCGCTGCGTCTGGAAGGTATCGTCGTAACCATGTTCGACAGCCGTAACCGAATCTCCCATCAAGTTCTCGACGATATCCGAGCGCATTTCCCCGACAAGTTGTTTCGCACGATCATCCGGCGCAACGTGCGGCTGAGTGAGAGCCCCAGTTACGGCAAGCCGATTTGCCTATACGATGCGGCTTCTACCGGAGCGCAGGATTACCGAGATTTAGCAAAGGAGTTAATTAACCGTGGAGAGCACAATGTCGACACAGAAAAAGGGCTTGGGTAGAGGTCTTGGCGCGCTCATTCCGGGCGCTCTCGAAGCGCCACACGGCGAAAGTCGTGACCAGCGCTCGACGCTCGAAGTGGCGGTTGATCGAATTACCCCTAGCGCGTTTCAGCCGCGGCGCACCTTCGACGAAGCAAAGATCGAAGAGCTGGCCGCGTCGATTCGCAACCAAGGGATTATTCAGCCGTTGGTTGTCCGGCCGCATGGCGGCGACGGTTTTGAGCTAATTGCCGGTGAGCGGCGTTGGCGCGCGGCAATGAAGGCGGGATTGACCCGGGTGCCGGTGGTTGTGCGTGAAGCGAGCGATCATGAGGCATTGCAACTGGCATTGGTGGAAAATCTCCAGCGCGAGGATCTCAACCCCATCGAAGAAGCGGCCGGCTATCGCCGGCTGCAGGAAGAATTTCACTGGAGTCAGGAAGAGACAGCGGACAAGGTCGGCAAGAGCCGCCCCGCCATTACCAACTCGCTCCGCCTGCTCGCACTTCCCGCTGAAGTGCAGCAGGAAGTCTCTGCCGGCAATCTGCCGGCGGGTCAGGCGCGGGCCCTGCTGGGGCTGCACACCGAAGCGTTGATCGTCTCAGCGTGCCGTGACGTAATTACCAAGGGACTGTCCACGCGCGAAACGGAAAAAATGGTCCGCCTTTTGATCATGGGACGCAAGCGCCGCCGTGGTGTGCCGTTGATCGATCCCGATTTGAAATCCATCGTCGAGAATCTCCAGCGCGTCCTCGGCACGCGCGTGCGCCTCATTCCGAAAGCTCGCTCGTCAAAGGGAAAAATCGAGATCGAATATTACGCGATGGGCGATCTCGAGCGGATCCTTCAAACCATCACCAAGGGAGCGCCCAACTGATAGCTGTCAGTCCAACAAGGCTTTCAGCTCCCGCGCGCTTGTAACCGGCGCCGAGCATGTGAAATTTTGACAAACGTATGCCGTCGGCTTGCCGTCGACCTGGGTTTTTCCCTGCAGGAGTGGAGAAATCTCCGCCAACGGCGTATCCGGCGTTGCCAGTTGAAGGACTTTGTTCGGCAAATAGGTCGAATTTATCTCGGTTATCATTTCCTGAACGCCGTCGTCGCCGGGATTTCCCACAATCACGATCTCCTTGACGCCTTGCAGAAGGGAATCCATGGCGCAAATCATATGGGCAAAACCGAAAGGCTGGCTCTCCATGGCGTCATAGTATGAGCGTAAAACTTTCTCGGCTTTTGTGCGGTAATTCTCGTTACCGGTCAGGTGATAGAGGCGCAGCAATAGTTGCGTCGCCATGGCGTTTCCCGAAGGGATCGACGCATCGAAAATAGGCTTTGCGCGGCTGATCAGTTGCTCGTGCGATTTGCCGGTAAAGAAAAAACCGCCATCTCGCTCGTCCCAAAACTCCCGCAGCATGATCTCCGAGAGCTCCACCGCCCACTTAAGATGAACACGATCAAAAAGGGCTTCGTAGAGATCCAACAGCCCGATCGCAAGGAAAGCGTAGTCATCCAGATAGCCGAATAGTTTTGCCGCGCCGTCTTTGTAGGTGTGCAAAAGCAGACCGTTGTGAAACATATGGGTCGAAAGAAAATCGACGGTCCGCTTTGCCGCGTCGATGGCCGCAGCATTGCCCGAAACCTTGATCGCTTCCGCTAGTCCGGAGAGCATCAGGCCGTTCCACGCCGTGATAATTTTTTCATCCCGGAAGGGCTTGATGCGCTTTTCTCTTTCGGCAAAAAGTCGGGGCTTGGCCCGGCCAACGAGAGCTGCGATTTCGGCAGTCTCTTTGCGAAAAAACTTGCTTGCCTGATCAACACTCAGAATAGGATGGAGAATACTTTTCCCGTCGAAATTGCCCGGTTCCCCAACGTCGTACATGCGGCAGAAAATTTCCCCGTCCGCTTCGCCAATCAGACCGCTGATCTCATCCGCGGTCCAAACGAAGAACTTTCCTTCCTCGCCTTCGCTATCCGCGTCTTGAGTGGAATAGAAGCCACCTTGGGGATGAAGCATTTCGCGGAGCAGATAGCTCACCGTCTCATCGACGACCGATTTGAGCAGTGGATCCCGCGTGATCGTGTACGCGTGGGCGTAAATGCGCACCAGCTGAGCGTTGTCATAGAGCATCTTCTCAAAATGCGGCACCAGCCACTTGGCATCGACCGAATAGCGATGAAAACCGCCGCCCAAATGATCGTAGATTCCGCCGTGAGCCATCTTGGTGAGCGTTTGGACGACCATCTCTAGAAATCTTTCATTCTTGGAATTGGAATAATGACGCAAGAACAGTTCGTAGACCCCGGCATTGGGAAATTTCGGCGCCTGGCCCAACCCGCCGTTGTCATTATCGTAGGCGCGCGCAACTTTCTCGGCGCCCTCCGAGATGATCGAAGCGGCGAAACTCTTCGATGTCTCCTGCGATTCGGACATGCGCTGCAATGCCGCGAGGATCTGCGACACGCTTTTCTCGACGTCCTCGGGGCGCTCGCGGTAGGCCTGGGAAACGCCCGCTAATATGCGCGGAAAGCCGGGCATGCCCTGCCTGTCTTCCGGAGGAAAGTAGGTGCCGCCATAAAAAGGCTTTCGGTCGGGAGTCAAAAATATCGTCATGGGCCAACCGCCGCGGCCGGTGAGCATCTGCACAGCGTTCATGTAGATCTCGTCCAAATCGGGACGCTCTTCGCGATCGACTTTGATACTGACGAACAGCTCGTTCATCAGAGAAGCGATTTTTTCATTCTCGAAGGACTCGTGCTCCATCACGTGACACCAGTGACAGGCCGAATAGCCGATGCTTAGAAGAATCGGTTTATTCTCATGCTTGGCCTTTTGGAAAGCCTCGTCCCCCCACGGGTACCAATCGACGGGATTGTGGGCATGCTGAAGCAAATAGGGACTGCTTTCGCGGCTCAGGCGATTGGTATGTTTGGGATCCATGAACGGGTCCGCCTTGTGATTCAATTAATCGAAGGCTAACACAAAAGTGCAGTCCGTCGATACCGAGGCAAAAGCGGATTGTCGATCAGACTTTCTTGGCAGAGGAAATTGACAGATAATGCTGGTCGCGGGCGCCGGCCCGGCGAGCCTAAGCGCGCGGGGAAAAACCAAAGCGCGGCTCTTCGAGCGGATGTACCGGGGTTTCAGCGGATTTTTAAGTCAAGCGCTACCGGCCCTTTCTCGCCTTTTCGCACCTGAAACTGTACCGAGTCGCCTTCATTGAGGTCTTCGATCTGGCTGCGCGGCGCAAGGCTGCCGCGATGAAAGAAAACGTCTTCGCTGCCGTCGTCGGGACTAATGAAGCCGAAGCCCTTTTGACGCATAATCTTTTTAATCGTGCCGGTCATAAATGATTTCTCCTCTTAAATAGTACATTGTTGACTTTCGTCTATGCCCTTCCTAGCGTGTTTCTGCTAACTTCCCAATTGAAACTGCCTTGAGATCGATTGTCTACTATATCACGGGCCACGGTTTCGGTCATGCCGTCCGTTCCAACCTGGTTATCCAAGCGCTTCAGTCAGCAGATTCCGAGGTACGGATTCATGTGCGGACTACGGCGCCGGAATGGCTATTTTACCATCCGTCGTTGTCGGTCTCGTACGAAAGCCGTGCGATCGACGTCGGCATAATTCAACCGAACAGTTTGCGCATGGATCTCGGCGCGACGGTTCAGGCTTGCATTGAACTGCATAACCGGTTGCCGGTCCTCATCGAACAGGAATTGGAGTTTATCAAGCGGCAGAATGTACAGCTGATCATCGGCGATATTCCGCCTGCGTGCTTCGAAATCGCGTCTAGGGCAAATATTCCCTCGGTCGCGATCACCAATTTTACCTGGGACGTGATTTATCGCGCCTACGCAGACGAGCATCCGGAACTCACGTCCCTGATCGCAGAGATGGCGGGTTTTTATGAAAAAGCCACTCTGGCGCTGACTCTGCCCTATCCTTGTGACATGAGCGTGTTTCCACGGCGCCAAGCGATACCGTGGGTTGCACGGGTCTCCTCGTTGGATAAAGCCCAGGCTCGAGCTGCATTCGGCCTGCCGCAAACCGGTTCGATCGTGCTATGGAGTTTCGGCGGCCTCGGCATCGATGGCTTTCCGTGGCATCGCCTAAACCAATACGCCGATTTTTTCTTTGTCACCACCGGCCCGGCCGCTCGGTCACGCGACAATTTGCTGGTGCTCGACGATGCGCAGCGCCATTACGAGGATTTGCTGCGGGCGGTCGATGCGATCGTCACGAAGCCCGGTTACGGCATTGTTG
>CAMLCX010000052.1 GCA_946478635.1 uncultured Pseudomonadota bacterium | reverse complement strand
GACGAGCTTATCCTGGTCGAAGCCCACCACCGATTGGCCGTCGATGATTGTGACCGGGGTCGATTGGAATCCGAGATCGAGCAGTTCCTTTAGTGCCGCTTTATCGGCGCGCACATTCTTTTCGACAAACACCACGCCCTTTTGAGATAGAAACTCTACCTCCTTGTGGCAGGGCCCTCAGCCTGGCTGGGTGTAAACAACTACGGAAGTCGCCATTACAGATCTCCTTTTAACGTTACTAAGCCGTTTATAACACTTGGCCGCCATCCTCGCAAAACCGTTTGGGGTTCGAAGGCGCTAACCGCGGGAAAATACCCATCTCAGCACACCTCCTCGGAGTCCTTCGACGGCGCTCAGGACGAACGGATGGGATTTGATATCCTTAAGATCATTTTTCTGTTCACGCTGGCTCTCGAAGCATTCCAAACATTTTTCAATAGCTGCTAGAACATTCTTCGAACTGTGGTATGACAGATTTTGTTTTGGTTAAAGCGGCTTCAAGCGCCGTCTGCGAACTGCTAGATTGAATTTCGCCTCATGACCCACAAATCACGCATAGCCAATTTCCTTGCGACTCTGCTGATCGGCGTGACGCTTGGCGCCGGCGCCACGGTCGGGCTAACCGCCTGGATCGGCGGGCTGTCTGCTCAAGCTCAAAGCCCGACTAGCGATCTCGAACAGCATGTAAAGTATTTGGCGTCGGAAAAACTTACTGGCCGGGGCGTCGATACGCCCGGCATCAAGCTCGCTCGCGATTACATTGCCGCCGAATTCAGCAAGTATGGCCTAAAGCCCGGCGGCGAGAACGACAGCTATTTTCAAGGCTTCGATGTAGCCGTCGGAGTGACGGTGAAAGAACCGAGCAATCTCAAATTCGCGGCCGAGTCGCCGTTAATTCTCAACCAGCAGTGGATTCCCCTCGGCCTCTCGGCGTCTGATAAGGTTGAATCCGAAATCGTCTTCGTCGGCTACGGCGTCACCGCCAAGGACTACGGTTACGACGACTACGCCGGCTTGGACGTCAAGGGTAAGATCGTGCTGGTGCTGCGCTACGAGCCGCCGCCCAAGGATGCCAAAAGCCCGTTCAAGAAATTTCCTGATTACTCGACGCACTCGGCACTGCGCACCAAGGCCAACAATGCCCGCGACCACGGCGCCGCCGGCATGATTCTGGTTGATCTCAACAACAGCGACGCGCAGGAATTGCTGTCCACCAGCAGCAGCTTGTGGCGCGGCGGTCGAAGTCTTGTCGCGGCGCAGGTCAAGCGCGAGGTTGTGGAATCGCGCCTGGCTGCTCACGGCATCTCGCTGAGTGCGCTCAAGGCAAAAATCGACGGCACCGAAAGGCCCGCGTCGATGCCGCTTGTCGGAGTCAGTGCAGCAATTCAAGTTAGTTTGGCGGAGCTGCGCGAGCGCGCGGAAAACGTCGTGGCGGTCCTTCCCGGCAGCGACTCCAGCTTGAAGCATGAAAACATCGTCATCGGCGCACATTACGACCATCTGGGCTTCGGCCATTTCGGCGCGCGCGATACGAGCGCCGCTGGTACGATTCATTTCGGCGCCGACGACAACGCTTCGGGTACCGCTGTCCTGCTCGACTTGGCGCGCCGCTTCGCTCAGCTGCCGGTAAAACCCGCGCGCACCATCGTCTTCGCCGCCTTTTCGGCCGAAGAGCTTGGCCTTTACGGCTCGCGCCATTTTGTCGATCGGTCTCCATTGCTCGCATCGACCAGGGCCATGATCAATTTGGACATGGTCGGACGGTTGCAGGCCAACCGCCTGACTGTTTTCGGCACCCGCTCGGGACAGAATTTCAGCCCCATCGTGACCGCGGCCGCGGCTCAACTCGGCTTGAGCGTAACCGAGTCCGACGATGTCGGCCGGAGCGACCATCTATCGTTTTACAATCGGAAAATTCCGGTATTGCATTTCTTCACGGGCAACCACGAGGACTACCACCGCGCCAGCGACACCTGGGACAAGCTCAATATCGAAGGCATGGAGCGAATCAGCAGCCTGGTCATGGCCACGGCCCTGCAGATTGCCGATGAGCGCCGGCCGATAAACTTTGTCCGCCTGCCGTCGCGCCCACCGCGGGAATCCGGACAGGACGACCGAGGCTTGAATACGTACCTGGGCAGCATCCCGGAATACGGCACCAACGCGGCCGGCGTTCAGCTGGCCGGCGTCATGGACGGCAGCCCGGCAGCCTTGGCCGGCCTGAAAGCCGGCGATGTGATCATTCGCCTTGCCAGCAAACCTATCCAGAGCATCGAGGATCTAACGGCCGCGTTGGGAGCACAAAAGCCCGGCGACGAGGTCGAGATTGTTGCACTGCGGGCCGGAAATCCAGTCACTTTAAAGGCCACCCTGCGCGCACGCGGGTCGAATATCAGTCGCGGTTGACCTCATCGGAATACGCTTTTCGGTATTTTCTGGCCACCGAATCGGCAGATTTGGCAAATAATGCTCGCAGGTAATACGGTGTTATGATAGGGTTGTTTTTGTGGTGAAGGCCAAGGAGGCGAGTAGTCAATGATCAAACTTTATACCTTTCCGCCGTCTACCAATTCGCGCAAGGTCCGGATCGTTCTCTTGGAAAAAGGTTTGGAGTTCGAGCGGATTAACGTGGATCTTACAAAAAGGGAGCAAAAGAACCCTGAATATCTTAAGATTCACCCATTTGGCCAGGTGCCAGCCCTAGACGACGAAGGGTTCGTCCTATACGACTCCACGGTAATCAACGAATACCTCGAAGACGAATATCCATATCCATCCCTCATGCCCAGCGACTCTGAAGGCCGGGCCCGGGCGCGCTTATTGGAGGATTTTCGCGACAGCCACTTCAACCCTTACTGCGTTCATATTATCTACGAAATGCGCAAGCCCGAAGGTGAACGTGACGCGCAGCGGATTGAAACCGCCAAAACTCAGATTTCCGCCTGTTTCGACCGGCTCGAACGTGAGCTCGACGGGAAAGATTATCTCGTGGGAACTTTCAGCCTAGCCGACATCGCCTTTATGGCAAACTTCGACTTTTTGGACCGATTCGCCGTCTCAGTCGACCCTAACAAGCAGAGAAACACCACCGCATGGATCGCGCGCCTTAAGGGGCGGCCAAGTTACGCTGCTTCCGCCACCTGAGATCATTGGGCCGGATGCCTTGGAGCCTGATCCTCGCCTGGCTTGTCCATCTTTACACCGCGCTCGGCGTTGTCCTCGCCTTCATCGCCATTCTTAGCATCGAACAGGGTAATATTCGCGGCGCCCTGTTTCTCATGGCACTCGCTGTTGTGCTGGACGCCACCGACGGAACACTGGCGCGCGCCGCGCGCGTGAAGGAATTGATCCCCTCGTTCGATGGCGATGCCCTGGACGGCATTGTCGATTATTTTAACTACGTCATCGTACCCGCGCTATTTCTATTCCGCGCAAATCTTTTGCCGCCGCATGATGCGCTGTGGCTGGCCATGCTGCCCCTTCTCGCTAGCGCCTACGGTTTCTGCCATAAAGGCGCCAAGACCGCCGACCATTTTTTTCTGGGTTTTCCGTCTTATTGGAATATCGTTGCGTTCTATCTCTACGTTCTCAGGACTCCGTTGTGGCTGAACGGGTTTCTTATAATTGCGCTGTCCGGCCTGGTCTTTGTGCCGATGAAATATATCTATCCGAGCCGCAGCCCGCGCTTTCGAATTCAGACTAATGTCCTCGGGGTGCTCTGGGCCGTGAATGTTCTCTACGTTATTTACGCGCTGCCGGATTCGCCGCGAACCTTCGTATTTGCCTCTCTCTTGTTTCCGGCCTACTATACCGCGCTGTCGCTCTGGTTGGAGTATCTGCGCCTAACCGAATCACCGCCTCGAGGCCAAAAATGCAACACTTAGTCCCATTCAAGCTCAACATCGTAATCGTTCTGCTGATTCTTTTATTGCCGTCGCCTTCGACTTTCGGTCAGCCTCGATCAGGCCCGGGAACTCCCAAATACATCTTTCTCTTTCTTTCCGACGGCGCTGGTATGGCTCATCTGGAAATTGCCCGCCAATACAGCCGGCAAATCCATAATGAAGACTTCGTGATCGTCGAAAAAATTATCAAGCAAGGCGCACTGGGCGTAATGACCACCCACGCCGCGGACTCCCTTTCCACCGACTCGGCCGCAGCGGCCACGGCAATGGCTAATGGCTGCAAAGCCAATATCGGCGCTCTTGGCATGTGTGCCGACGGTACGATTCCCACCAGCGCCATGGAGCTCGCGCGCCGGCGCGGAATGAAGCTCGGCGTAGTCACCAATTCGATGGTTTACGATTCCAGCCCGGCGGCATTTCTTTGTCATGTGCCAAACCGGCGCGACTACCCGGCGATATTGAATCGATATCTGGAATTGGATCCCACCGTGCTGCTGGGCGGCGGTAAAGACCAGTTCCTTCCCAAGAGCCGTCCCGGTGGCCGCCGCGCGGACGACACCGACCTGATCGCCGTCTTCGAGAAACATGGCTATCTCACCGTAAGCAATAAACAAGAACTTGAAAAAACAGCGCAAACCAAAGTGCTCGGCCTTTTCAGCGAGCGCGACATGAGCTTCGAGATTGACCGCGACAAGACCACGGAGCCTTCCGTCGCCGACATGACACGCGCGACGATCCGACTGCTTCAGGGACAAAGTCCGAACGGTTTCTTCGCTTTTATCGAGTCGGAAAATACCGATACCGCGAGCCATCTTTCCGATGTTGCCTCGATGATCCACGATTATCGTGAATTTGACCGCGCCGTCGGGCTGGCCTACGAGTTCTACCGAAAATACCCGCGCGAGACGCTTATCCTGGTCATTTCGGACCATGAAACCGGCGGGCTTGGATTCACTCAGGCGCTCAAAGATTTATCGAGCACCAGAGGTGAAAATCAAGTTGCCGCCACAAATGCCGACTTCAAAAAAATTCAATCCATCGGAATTTCGCTGCGCAAAGCGACGGAGATCCTCGGCAAAAATCCGACCTCGGAAGCGATCGACAAACTGATGCATGATTACTTTCCCGGCTTCACACTCGCGCCGGAATACAAGGACGCGATTCTGAAACGCCGGCCATTATCGCGGACGCTGTTCGCCGATCCGGTGGCGCACGCGCTCGGCGCCATGGTCGCCAACAACGTTCAAGCCTACTGGCAGACTTCGACGCACACCAACAAACCGGTGTTGGTGGCGGCGCTCGGTGTAAGTGCCGAGCGCTTTAAGGGCTATTACGATAACGCCGAGTTTGGGATGAAATTAAAAGCGCTTTTCGAAAGCAAGAATCATCGCTCGTAAAGCATTGACCGCGGCGACGCGAACTGCGCCGCAAGCGGCTCTTTATCGAAAAAAAACGCCGGACTCTGCGCACTCAGCGCCTCTGTGGTGGATTCTCTTTTTCTTGGCGGGTTCGCCGCGCTCAATCTCAGCCGGTGATCGAAACGCCGAGCAGCCAGCCGACGCCGTAAGTAATCCCGGAGGCGAGAAGGCCGATGCCGAGCATGCGCAGGCCGCTCACGATCGGCCCCCGCGCAGTGAAGATCGAAATCAACGCACCGACGCCGAACAGCGCGAGAAAACTGAGCAGCCCGCTGGCGATCCAGGCCTTGGTTCCATGCGTGAAGAGATACGGCAGCACCGGCACAAAGGCGCCCATCACAAACGCGACAAATGAACTTCCGGCCGCGATCCACGGCGAACCTAATTCGGTGGGATCAAGCCCCAACTCTTCCCGGGCAAGGGTATCGATGGCGGTCTTCGGATTGGAAATAATGCGGCGCGCCAACGAGCGCGCCTGATCCTCGGGTATACCCTTGGCTTGATAGATCAGCGCCAGCTCCTCTTCCTCTTCCTTGGGCGACATCTCGAGTTCCTGCTTTTCCATCGTGATCTGCTGCTCGAAGAGTTCGCGCTGCGCGCTGACCGAAAGATATTCACCGGCGGCCATGGAAAAAGAGCCGGCTAACAATCCGGCCACGCCGGCCAGAAGAATATACTCCGGCTTCGCCTCGGCGCCGGCGAATCCCATAACCAAGCTAAAATTGGAAACCAAGCCATCGTTGATTCCAAAGACCGCCGCGCGCAAGCCGCCGCCGCGCGACATCAAGTGCCAGCGCTCTGTGCCGGCAATCGCCTCGACGCCACTACCTCCGCCGGACATTGCCCACAACGTTCGGCTATGGGCGCGCTCCTCTGCCGGCAGCCCTTCCGCTTCCGGCTGCTGCATGTAACCGGCTTCGTCTCTCGCTTCGAGGCTGCTGATAATGGGTATGACTCGGCTCGTGCCGAAGCGCCGCGCCAGCCATCCCAGCAGGTACACCCGAGCGGAAGGGCGGTGAACCGGAACCTTCCCGCCCGCCGATTCAATCAGGCGCGCCCAGCGCTGCGCATGCCGCTCTTCGTTCTGCGCCAGTTTTTCGAAAATCGCCGCGCGCTTCTTGTCTTCCTCCGCGGCGGCCATGGCGCGATACAAAGCGATGCCGTCCTTCTCGACGACATAATTTGCCCGGTAGCGTTCAACGTCTGCGGGCGTGATCGGTTCAACTTTTGTCATCCGAGGTGCTCTTTCCGTAATTCCAGAAAAATCGTTTCGTGTTGACAATGGCTTGCCACACCATTCAACCTCAAGTCAACTTGAGTTTTGTTCGGAACAGCCATGAAGAGAACCAAATCAATTCGCGAACATCGCGGGCGCATTTCATCAAAACTACGCCATGTTTCCACATATTCGTGTCTTATATCAATGCCATCTTCTCCCTCTGCCTCCCAACGAGTTCAAGGCAAATTGAGGCATTTGATCTGCCCCGATCATGAGAATAAGGTGTCGGCAAACGGCCTGAGCACATTAACATGATTCTTGACGAAGTATTCGTCCTGTAAGTGCCATGTACAGCGCTCACTTCAACTTTCGCGAAGCGCCATTCAGCGTGACGCCGGACCCGCAGTTCTATTACTTGAATGCCGTTTATCGCGAAGCGTGGGCCGCGCTCCACGATGGCATTCAGGATCGCAAGGGTTTTATCCTAATTTCCGGCGAGGCGGGAACGGGGAAGACCACACTGCTCAAAAAAGCCCTCCAAAGTTTTGCATCCAACATCACGACTGCTTACGTATACAACCCCTCAGTCGACTACACCCAGTTGCTGCGCTTTATTTTGGCGGACCTCGGCTTACCGAATACGGAAAAAAGTTCTGAAATGACAGCGCGCCTTCAGGAATATCTGGTCGAACAATTTAAAATGGGAAATATCGTCGCTCTATTAATCGACGAAGCGCAAAATCTGAGTATGCCGACTTTGGAGGAGCTGAGGCTTATAGGCGATTTGGAAATCGACAAAAAGAAACTCGTGCAGATTGTACTTGTAGGTCAGCCAGAGCTCGAAGAAAAACTAGAACGCGCGGAGCTTCGTAAGCTTAGACAAAGCGTGATGGTGCGCTGCCGCCTGGGCCCCGTCGCATCGGACGAGGTCGAGCCCTACATCGATGCCAGACTCCATAACATCGGTCACAACAGCAGAGATCTGTTTACTCCTGAAGCTATCAAAAAGATTGCCTTGTACTCCAACGGCATTCCCCGGCTCATCAATAACATTTGCGATAATGCTCTTTTGATCGCTTACGCGGAGGCCAAGTTTCAAGTCAGCGCCGCGATGGTGGATGAGGTCGCCGGCAATCTGCTCATTAAACGATCGGCGGATGAAGCGGAAGCGCCGAGCCCTGCTACGGAGTTGGCGACCGGCGGGAATAAACCGCTGGAGTCTTCACCCGTGCGAGATGATGCTCTGGCGCTGAACCAGAAGCCTTCTCAGAGCGATTCCGGTTCTTCGGTCGCTTTGAATCTTGCGGACGTTTCGTCCGGCCCCAACAAAAGGCATTTGAGCGCGCCGGCGGGTATTTTGTCGATCGTGGTTCTGGCAGTGTTGAGCGGTTTGATTTATTCGCAGAGAGCGACGATTTCCAAGCTCTTCTCAAAAAGTCTGGTCACAGCGCCGGCTGAGCAAGTAAACAGCCAGGACTCGAAGCCGGCGGACGCTCAGCAATCCAAGACCATCGCTGCAAGCTCTCAAATTACGACCGCAATAGTGATGCCTCTGCCGGCGGCGTTACGTTCAGATCAAAGCGCTCCCTCGCAGCCGGACGATCATGCCGCCGCCAAAAGAACTGATCCGCCGCTTCAACAGGCTTCAGCAAGCCCCGCCGCTGACGCTGGCAAAAAATCCGATGCGCAGTCGCGCGGCGCTGGAAAAGAACCAGCTTCGATCGGCGAAAACTATCTTGTTGCGGCGGCATCCTTCGTTCGAAATAACCCTGCCTCCAATGCCGATGTCATCGCCACGTTAGCACCCGGTACCCGCATTAACGTAACGCGCTATTCCGGCGACTACTTCCGCGTTCGTTCGCTGGGTGATGAGCCCATTCACGGCTATGTGCATCGTGAGGATGCTTTCTTCGAGCGCATTAGATAACCGCGTAGCAATGGCAGGAAATTTTCCAGGCCCTAAAAGGTTCAACGGACCCCATGAGTAATTTCCGTCTGAAGCTCTCCTGCGGCGACTACGACCGCACACGGCCGCTTATCGACGGCACGGTTTCTACTCCCGGTCTGTCGCTCGAGGTGATTCCGCTGCCGTCCGGCGAGCGTCACAGGCGCTTTGTGCAAAATCTGGAATTCGACGTCTGCGAGCTGCAGATTGCCCAGTATCTCGGACTGAAGAGCCGCGGAGCGCCGATCACGGCCATTCCGGTGTTTCCGCACCGACGCTTCAATCACAGCTGCGTCATGGTGCGCGTAGACTCGGACATCTCGCGGCCCGAAGATCTACGCGGCCGCCGCGTCGGCGTTCACGGCCATTTCAACCCAATCGCGCTTTGGATCCGCGGCCTGCTGCAGCACGAATTCAAGGTGCTGCCGAGTGAGATCCACTGGGTTGCCGACGGCCCCGAAGAAATATCGAACTGGTCTCCGCCTTCCTGGCTGCGCCTTGAGCGCGCGCCCGCCGGGCGAAAGATGCAGGATCAGCTCAGAACGGGTGAAATCCATGCTCAGATCCTCTCGGACAGCGTGGCCGACGCCGCAGCCGTAAACAAGTCGGTGCGGCGGCTGTGGCCCAACTACCGCGAAGTCGAGTCGGACTATTATCGCCGCACAGGAATCTTCCCGATTCGACATCTGGTGGTCGTCAAGGACGAAGTGCTCCGGCGCGACCACGAGATCGCGAGTCGCCTGGTGCAAGTTTTTGAAGGCGCCAAACAGCAAGCCTATCGCTACTGGTCCGATCATCGCCGCTCCTCGCTTGCATGGTTCGGCGCCGAGCAGGAAGAGGAGCGAGCCCTGTTCGGTGCCGATCCGTGGCCCTACTCCATCGAGGAAAACCGGGTCGTCCTCGAGACGCTGCTCGATTACGCCTTCGAGCAAGGACTCACCGAGCGTAGACTTACTATCGAGGAAATTTTCACGCCGAGCACGCAGAAGGGAATTACGGGAGTATTGGGATAATAGAGCGTTGGGTTTGACATAATCACCATTTCACAACATCCCAACAAAAGGATCCTTAATGAGCACACTCGATCAACCGATATTGATGGCCAACAGCAACTATCACGTCGGCCACCAGGTGGCGATTTTCGTTGCCGAAGAACAAGGTTTCTTCCGCGAGGAAGGACTCAAAGAATACGAGTATGACGCGCGCGGCTTGATTCCCGGTCCCATCGAGCGCGACGGGCTGGCGATGGCCATCACCAACCATGGCGTCGATATCGCGACGGCGGTGGACGTCGAGGCGGCCATCTATCAGCGCTCCCTGGGAGCCGATGTCTACATTGTCGGCGGCTGGCGCTATACGCCGTTTCTCCGCTGGTACGGGGCGAAGCATTTAGCGGACATGAGCAAGCTGCGCGGCGGCCGCATCGGCATGCGCGAAAAAGAGGGACTGGTTCAAATTTTTATCACGGACGCGCTGCGCGCGGCGGGCGTCGATCCGGAAACCGAAGTGCAATGGGTTTATGACCCGGTGTTCGGCTACCGCAACAACCCGGCCCACATGGAGATGCTGCGCTCGGGAAAAATCGACGCGATCACCTCACAGCCGCCTTTCTCCGACCAGCTGGAAAAGGAGGGTTATCCCATGATCCTCGATCCCAACACGGTCTTCCCGCGCCGTCCCGGCAAACTCACCGTGGCGACCGGACAGATGATCGAGAAGCGCGCCGATGAGCTGCGCGCCTATTTTCGCGCGATCATTCGGGCATTTTGGTTTATGCGCGACGTGAAGAATTTTGAGTACCTGCGCGACCTGGAAAAAAAACTCAGAAGGACCAACACGCATAACGAAGACGAACGCGGCGTGGTGGCGATCGT
Source organism: uncultured Pseudomonadota bacterium (assembly GCA_946478635.1). Next base: position 5,333 of record CAMLCX010000052.1, on the reverse strand, counting down.
CACCTCGCCCGACCGGTTGGAAAGCTGGGCTTTGCCCATCGACGGCGGCATCGCCCCCGAGGCGGTGCAGCGAATCGCTGATGAAATGGTCAAGTCCGGCAAACTTGCGCGTCCCATGTCCGCCAAGGATATTCTCCGCGACGACGCCGTAAAGCGCGCCTACCAGGAAGTCAGCAGCCGGACTGAATTGAAAACACCGCTTGGGACAGCATTGGCGGCTCAAGAAAAGTACGGTTTTTAGAGGAACGGAATGATCATGAAATCTACCTTTGCCGCCGCCCATTCGGCCATGAGAAACCTGCTGCCGCTGGCATTTTTAATCACAAGCCTGGGAAGCGCCGGGAGCTCGTTCGCGCTGGACGAAGTCAACCTGCATATATCGGGGGGCATAAGCGGCAATGCCCTGCTCTACAGATTCACCAAAGAAAAAGGATTTTATCGCGAGGAAGGCCTCGAGGTTCTGCCCATTCAAGCGGGCATGCTGCCCGGCATTCAGGGCCTCGTCGCTGGCAGTTTCCACTTCAGCCAGATTCTCGGCCAGGGCGCCGGCGCGATCCTGAGGGGCGTGCCGCTCAAGATCGTGATGGTATTCGATACCCGCCCGCTCAACTGGCTCTTCGCCCGCAAGGAGATCAAATCCGTGCAGGATCTCAAGGGCGGCAAGCAGATCGCCGTGTCGAGCTTTGGGGCGGCCTTGGATCAGATGACCCGCGACCTGCTGCCGAAGCGCGGCATCGACCCGCAAAAAGATGTTGTACTGCGCGCCATCGAACCGACGCCGAACCGGCTCGCGGCTCTGATGTCCGGCGCCGTGGACGCGGCGGTCGTCAATCAGATGGACCGCATCATCGCCAAGAAAAACGGCTTCAACGAGCTGCTGTTCTACGGCGACGATCTGGAGTTCGTCACCGCTGGCGCCGTGACCACCGAAAGAATGCTGGCGCAGAGGCCCGATCTGGTTCAAAGGTTTCTGCGCGGGACTCTCAGAGGCTTTCACTGGCTGAAGAGCAGCGAGAAAGAAGTGGTCGGCCGCATGCTGCCGCTGATGAAGATTTCTGAAAGCGAAGCCATCGATGTCTACCGAGCCTGGCTGCGCGTCATGTCCGTCGATGGCACCATTCCGCGGGGCTTGCAGGAAAAAATGATCGCCTTCCAGCGAAAATCGCTCAAGGTCGAGCGCGAGGTGGCGTCGGAAAACGTTTACGACCTGTCGATCGTCCGGGCGCTTAACGAGGAGTTGAGGAAGAACAGGTGAGGCTTATCAATCAGCTCCCGGGGTATAGCCACGCTCAGTACAAATCACGTCAGCGACCGCGCGCCGCTTGAGGCCACTTCGAAGGAATCCCCGTGAATCACGAGTTTTCCTTCGGTTTCAAGAACGACACGCAACGCCAGCGTCATGCCCTCGTTGAGCGTCGTTGCGCCGACCGACGCCGAACCGACATCACGCGCATCGCTCTCGTTCAGGAACGGCGCTTCCCATTGGTTGAGGCCGATGCCGTTCGCGAGCCCATACACCGAAGCCTTGCCGTAGAATTCACCCAGCTCGCGCCGCGCCGTCTCGTCGATCGCCGCGACCGGCCCGTTGGGCTTGAGTTGCTTCGCTAACGCCGCAACAATCTGCTGGGCTCTCTGATACGCACCCGCAAGTTTGGCGTCACCGGATAAAATAAATGTCCGGCCTGCCTCGGCCCAATAGCGCTCGTGCTGCACGGCCAGGTAGACCGCCCAGTGCCCGCCGAGACCGGCCGCCTGCTTGAAGCTCGGCGGGTTCAATCTTTTTTCTCCGCCCAGAATGCGAATATCCTCGGCGCCTTTGTCCCGCGCCAAGCGATCGATGTCGGCGACGACCTCGTATTCTTTTCTCCCGGCCTTGATGAATTTTCCCGTGTCGGTGCAGATCTCCTGGAGCAGTCTGCCCGCCGCGCGCATTGCGGCCAATTCTTGCGCGGTCTTCACCAGGCGCATCGGCTGGAGCAGCGGGTCGCAATTTTCCCAGCTGACCTGCGGCAATGCGCCTTTCATTTCTTCGAGCTGCGGCAAAGGAAAACCCTGACCCGAATCCACCAGGCCGATCCTGGCGTTTTCGCATCCCTTCTCCTTCAAGAGCTTGGCGCCGTCGGCGCCGACCAGATTCGAAGCGCGCACGTCATCGACCCAGGTCAATGTCTTGGCGAACGGCACATCGCGGCTGCCGATGTTGAGCAGCATGGAAATCGCCCCGGCGCGCGGCACGACGGCGATGCCGCCGCGCACTTTGGGAAAATAGTTCGTCAGATAGCAGAGATCGGCAAAGGAATAGTTGTCGCCGTAGATCACCAGCGCGTCGAGATTTCGCCGCGCCATTTGCTCGCGCACCGCGTCCAGCCGTTTTTGGAATTCCGCCTGCGGCGCCTGCTGCGGATCCCAGGTGGAACAGCCTCGTTTGAGCACCGAATGTCGACCAAAGATCATCTTTGCCTCGTTGAGTGAGAATCCGGATACGACTTGAACGTTTTGAACGGCTTGAACGAGTTCATTCTTTAATAAAAAGTTCCCACGACGATCGCATCAGCGATTCCGCCTTGCTCTCGCCCATCACCACCGTGTCGCCGAGGGTGAGATACCCGGTTTCGGGTATGTATTGATTCGGGTGAATAATGAACGTCATGCCCGCGGCCAGTTTTGTCTTATTGCCGTCTTCCAAACTGCCCGGCGCAAAGGACCCGCAGCCGAGACCGTGGCCGCGCACGCGCATGAACGGCGGCCGGCAATAATCTTCGTACCCCGCTTCGATAAACGTGCCGTTGATCGCCGCGGCAATATCACTCGCCGGCGCTCCCGTCCTGGCCGCAGCCATTCCCACGTCCATTCCCTTTTTCAATATGGCGTACTTTTCGCTCACCACCGGCGCCGGCTGGCCGAGCACCACGGTGCGGCAAATCTGCACGAACAAACCGCCGACGCACGGTGTGATCTCGCCGATGATGATGTCGCCGGACTGAACCACGCGGTCGGTCGCCGGATGGAGCGCCTGATTGTGGCTGTTCGCGACCACCATGCCGAAATTGTCTTCGGCGCCGAGCGAGCGCATGCGATATTCGACGATCGCCGCCAGTTCGAATTCTTTCAGACCCGGCCGGGCATCCTCGTGCAAGGCGCTCACGCCGGCATCGGCAATCTCGGCCGCCCTGCGCAGACGGGCCAGCTCGAACGCGCTTTTGCAGCGCGCCATGTTTTCGATGAGATCCTTGGCGTTGTCCGGAACCTGCCCCAACGATTTGGTAATCTCGTCGTGCAAGCCCACGTGCATGGCTTCGCGGCCGGCGAGCCCGGTCTTGCCCGCCATGTTCGACAATCGAGTCCAGAATTCCCTGAACGGCCGGACATCGGCGACCCAGGACTCCTCCTGCGCGCGCGGGATATCCCAAACCGGTGAAAGATACAGCACCGGTGTGTCTTCGAGTGGAACGATCAGCATGGTCTCCGGCCCGACGCTGATGAAATCGGTAAGATAGGCGACGTAGTTCATGCGCAGGAAATTGTGCCGTCCGGAATCGTGGACGAGCAAAGTTTGCAGGCCCTTGTCGCGCATATCCTGGCGCAGCCGCGTCAGCCGCCTTTCGAATTCTTGCTGTCCTTCCATGATCACCTCGCCTGATTATCGGTGGCCACCCTCACCCCTACCCTCTCCCGCTTCGCGGGCGAGGGAGAAAGAACTACCCACTTAAGCTTCTACTCCACCCTCTTGTCCGTTACCGAAACGTAGCCCAGGCGGCGATCTCGTTCAATCAATTCGCAAGGCCGCTCCTTTGACGATCCGTAACCACCGCCGCCGGCGGTGAGGAACGTCACACTGCCGCCCTTTTTCAGCGGATAGTTCGGCTTTTTGGTCAGCCATGTCCCCGGATCTTCCGGTGACTGCTTCACCAGCGCCTTGGCAGTCGAGCCATTTTCGCCGCCGAACAGGCCCCACGGCGAAGTCCGCTGGCGCTCGACATTGATATTGGTAAACGCGTCGCAGAGCACACGCACGGAAATTTCGATGCCCAAGCCGCCACGGAATTTTCCTGCGCCGCCGCTGCCTTCGCGCAGTCGCTGGTGTTCTATCACGACCGGGTAATAGATTTCTTGCAGTTCCACCGGGGCATTTTGCACGTCGCCCTGGCACATGGAGACCGTGGCATTCTCGCCGTCTTCGTGCGCGCGCCCGCCCCAGCCGCCGCCCATGATCGTCTGGCAGAGAAACCGCCGCCCGGTTTTTGGATCGGCGCCGAAGAATGCATACCCGCCCATATCACCCTTGTGCCCCGCGGCAATTCTTTCCGGCATGGCGGGCGCCAGCGCTTTGAGAATCAGATCGATCACCGTCGGCAGCGTGCGGCTCCAGTTGCCCACCGGCGACGGGGGCGTGGCGCTCAAAATTTTCCCCTCGGGAATGACCACTTTCAGCGGTCGAAAACAACCTTCGTCGATGGGCGAGTACGGCGCCACAAGTGATTTGAATGCGACACGCGCAGCGGCCACGGCGCCCGATTCGCCGGAATTGATCGAGCCCGGCACTTGCTCGCTGATCTCGGAAAAGTCGATGGTCATCTCGCCGTCCGTGACCTGTACGATCACTTTGAGCGGCACCGGCCGATCCAAATTGACTCCGTCGCTGTCGAAGAGCGCTTCGGCTTCATACTTGCCGGGCCTGATGCGCGCGACTTGCCGCCGCGCCAATGCTTCCGACTGATGCCAGATAGTCTTAACCGCAGCGAGAAATGTTTCGACGCCGTAACGCTCCACCAGCGCGGCGAGGCCGCGGTCGCCGACCCGGCAGGCGGCAATTTGCGCGCGCAGGTCGCCAAGGCACGATTCGGCAAACCGCACATTGTCTTTAATAATCTGGAAAATATCCTGATTGGGCTCGCCGCCGCGGTAGAGTTTGAGCGAACGGAACTGCAAACCTTCTTCATAGACTTCGCGCGTGCCGCTGAAACCGAAGCCGACGCGCGTGCCGCCGATGTCGATCCAGTGGGCGCGCACCGCGAGAAACGCCACCAGCTCGCCGCGGTAAAAAAACGGCGTATAGACCACGACGTTATTGAGATGCTGGCCGCATACGTAGGGATGATTCATGATCAGCACGTCGCCGGGGCGGAAACCGTCCCGCCCGTGCATGCGCACGCCGTCGACGATGGCCGGGCCGAGATCGGCGAGAAAAATCGGCAGCGCGCCGAAGTTCTGCGAGAGAATATTGCCTTCGGGATCGACGATGCCGACGCAGTAATCGCGCACCTCGTAGATCATCATATTGTAGGAAGTCTTGCGCAGCACGGTCGCCATCTCGTTGGCGATATGCGCCAGGC
>CAMLCX010000051.1 GCA_946478635.1 uncultured Pseudomonadota bacterium | reverse complement strand
ATCAAAAATAAGCGCGCAGCGGCTAAATTGCAAGTGAACCGATCCCTATGTTACGTTCGTAAAAATCCCGTCAATTCGATTTGCCCAAAACGGAGCCTAATTTGTGTCGATCCGCGTCGCCATTGCCCAATTCAATCCGAAACTAGGAGATCTTCCGGCCAACCTGGGGCAGTACGAGGAAAGAATTCGCCAGGGCGTGAAGGAACGAGCCGACTTGCTGCTCTTTCCCGAACTGAGCCTAACCGGGTATTTTCTTCGCGACACGGTGCCGAGCGTCGCGCTGACGACAAAATCCGCGGAGATAAAAAACCTGAAGCACCTCAGTCGCGAATTGCCATTTGTTGCCGGACTGGTGGAGGAGAGTCCTGACCACCGTTTTTTCAATTCGGCGATTTACTTCGAAGCAGGCGAAATCCGCCACGTGCACCGTAAAGTTTATCTGCCGACCTACGGCATGTTCGACGAACAGCGTTATTTCGCGCGCGGTGACCGCGTGCGCGCTTTCGATTCCAAGTTCGGCCGCCTGACGATGCTCATCTGCGAGGATCTGTGGCACCCCTCGACCATCTATCTGGCTGCCCTGGACGGTGCCCTGGCGGTGCTTTGCCCGTCGGCGAGCCCACTGCGCGGTATTGTCGATGGACAGGTTCAGGATGACAACGCGCGCTACTGGGAAATGATCAATCGGGCCTACGCGGAGACTTACAGCCTATTCATGATTTACGGCAATCGGTGTGGATTCGAAGACGGTGTCGGTTTTTGGGGCGGCTCGGAGATTGTCGATCCATTCGGCCAGCGGCTCGCCAAGGCGAGGTACTACGACGAGGAATTTCTCTCGATCGATATTTCACTGGAATCGGTTCGGCGCAAACGCACCATGTCGCCGCTGTTGCGCGATGAGGACATCGATTTGACGATTAACGAGTTGGTGCGCATCCGGGAGCGGCCCGCTGCCCTAAAAATCGTCCAGGGCTTCAAGGGAACCAAGGTTCGAGCTTTAAGGAAACCCAAAACAAAACCGCGCAAGCTCTGAGCCGAGGCGTCCCATGGTCGAAATTCCCACCAATACGACGCTGCTGCGCGAAATCCTCACCGGCTTCATCCGCAACGAAGTACAAAAGACCGGCTTGACCAAGGTCGTGGTTGGGTTGTCCGGCGGCGTTGACTCCGCGCTGAGCGCGATGCTCGCCGCCGAGGCGCTCGGCGCCAAGAACGTCCTGGCGGTTTTGATGCCGTACAAGAGCTCCCATGCCGATAGCCTGGCCCACGCCGAGACGATAGTCTCGATGAGCGGGATCGAATCGATGTTCGTCGACATCACGCCGCAAATCGACGTCTACTTCGAGCGCTTTCCCGATGCGGATGCGCGCCGGCGCGGCAATAAGATGGCGCGGGAGAGAATGACGATTCTCTACGACCAATCGGCGCGCTGGAACGGCTTGGTTTTGGGCACGAGCAACAAGACCGAACTGCTGCTCGGTTATGGCACTCTCTATGGCGACATGGCCTCGGCGATCAACCCGCTCGGCGATCTCTACAAGACTCAGGTTTGGGCGTTGGCCGAAGCGATCGGCGTTCCCGAAGTGATCGTAAAAAAAGAACCTTCGGCCGATCTTTGGGTGGGTCAAACCGACGAAGGAGAACTCGGCTTTACTTATCGCGAGGTCGATCGGCTGCTTTATCAGATGGTGGACCAACGCTGCACCAAGCCGGAGCTCATCGCTGCGGGTTTTCGCGAGCGCTTCATCGACGATGTCGCGCAGCGCATCATGTTCTCGCAATTCAAGCGGCGTTTGCCGGTGATCGCCAAGGTTTCACAAAGAACCATCGATCGAGATTTTCGCTACTCACGGGATTGGGGGAAGTAAGCTTGGTCGAGGATAGAGGATTGAAGATTTCGCAATCCTCCGTCCTCGATTCTCGATTTTCAGAAGGGATTTCTCGCCATGGCCGGGGTTCTCCATATCGTCGCGACGCCGATCGGCAATCTCGAAGACATCACGCTAAGAGCTCTGCGCATTCTCAAGGAAGCCGATCTGATCGCCGCCGAGGACACCCGCCACACGCGGATTCTACTGAGCCAGTACGATATCCGCACGCCGCTCATCAGTTACCACGAACATAACGAGAAGATGCAAGCGCCGAAATTGGTCGAACGGCTGCTGCGCGGAGAAAATATCGCGCTGGTTTCCGATGCCGGCACGCCGGCCATCGCCGATCCCGGTTATCGGTTGATTGTCGAGGCGATTCGCGCCGGCGTTCAGGTCAATCCGATTCCGGGTCCGTCGGCGCTCGCGACGGTGTTGAGCGCCAGCGGTTTACCCACCGATCGTTTCATTTTTGAAGGATTTTTACCGGCGAAGAAGCTGGAACGGGAAACCAAGCTGCAGGCGCTGCTAAACGAGACCAGGACCCTGGTCTTCTACGAGGCGCCGCACCGTTTGAAAGAGTCGCTAGGCGATATGCGGCGCCTTCTCGGCGACCGTGAAACGGTCGTGGCGCGCGAAGTGAGCAAAGTTCACGAAGAGTTCTTGCGCGGTACGATCGATGAGGTTCTCGCGCGGCTCGCCGATCGCGACGTGAAAGGCGAGCTTACGGTCGTGGTGCGCGGCTCCGCCGGCCAAACGCAAGTTTCCGAGGCAGAGTTGAAGGCGGAGATCCAGCGGCTTGCGGATGGTGGAACAGGCGTGAAGGAAATCTCCGAAGTGCTTGGCGAGCGATATCAGCTTGCCAAGCGCGTGGTATACCAACTGGCCCTCCGGCTTAAGAGTTAACTAAGGCGCGGGTTAGCAGGTTATGTGGGTAGCGAAGCCAGCATCGATCGGCGGCGGTGAATTCCGCGGCCCCCTTAACGCATGACGATAAAACCGGAAAAACCGCGCTGGGGGGCCTCCCAGCGAATATCGACGCTGTCGACGCGCGCCCCGGGGGGGCCTTGCCGGCACCAGGCGATTAGCGCGTCGATGGCACTGCGCGGGCCTTCGGCGATCGACTCCACGGAACCATCATCGCAATTTCTCACCCAGCCGCGGAGCCTGAGCTGCTGCGCTTCCCGAACCATGGAAGCGCGATAGTAGACCCCCTGAACTCTGCCAACGATTTTCAAATGCGCGCAGGCGCTGTCCCCTCGGTTGTGCGCCGTCATCCCCCAGTTTTCTAACCCAGCCTCGGCACGGCGGCAAGTCCACGAGCGGCATCATGGTTAGTGATCTCCCCATGGAATTTGACAAGCGAGCTTTGACTTTTGTAGGCTAGCGCCGTTTTTGAATGGGGCCGGTTAGCGAAGAGCGCGCCGAGCGAGTGTCAGACCCGTTTTAGGCCTTGCCCTTTGGCTAAGTCGATCTGGTGATTGACCGTTGGTTGGTTCAACAAGGAGGCCGAAATGGGTGCGAAGTTATACGTGGGTAACCTTCCCTACAACATCACCGAGGAAAGATTGCAAGAACATTTTGCGCAACATGGATCGGTGGTGAGCGCGCGCATCATCACCGATAAATTCACCGGACGTTCCAAGGGCTTTGGCTTTGTCGAGATGAGCTCGGATCAGGAAGCCGAGAAAGCTGTCGACGCGCTCAACGGCACTGACTTCGAAGGCCGGAACATTGTCGTGAGCGAAGCGCGCCCCCAAGCGCCCCGCGAGCCCCGACCCGGCGGGAGCGGCGGCTTCGGCGGCGGCCGTCCGCCAAGGCGCGATCGATACTAGAATTTCCGGAATTTGCCGACGCCAGTGTAAAACATTCTGCCTCGTCGGACGGCCACAGGTTCTGCCACTCGATGGCGTCTGAATTTGACATCCCGGACGACATCTAGCGCACGCTGTCTCTACGACGCCAATAATTTAACCAACTCTTTTTCGCTTAGCACACGCACGCCAAGCTCCTGAGCTTTCTTGAGCTTCGAGCCGGGGTCGGCGCCCGCGACGACGTAAGTCGTGTTACGGCTCACGCTGGAACTGACGCGCCCGCCGAGCGCTTCGATACGCTTTTGCGCCTCAAGCCGCGACATACTGTCCAGGCCGCCGGTAAGAACGAAGCTCGCGCCGCTCAAGCTGCCGGTTTTTTTCGGCTCGGCTTTAAACAGAACACCGGCCTCCAGAAGTTTGTCGATAACCCGGCGATTGGCCGGTTGAGCAAAAAAGCGCGCTATGCTTTTCGCCACCTCCGGTCCGATCTCGCGCACCTCCATCAATTCGTCCTCTGAAGCCCGCTCGATCTTTTTTAAATCACCGAAGTGTTCGGCCAAAAGCTTGGCGGTCGCCTCGCCGACGTGGCGAATCCCCAAAGCGGTGATACAACGCGCCAGCGTGGAGTTTTTACTCCGCTCAAGAGCATTCAGCAAATTTTGCGCCGACTTGTCGGCCATTCGTTCCAGTCCGGACAGTTGCTCTTTGGTCAAGCTGTAAAGATCGGCAACGTCTTGCACCAGGCCGCGCTCGACCAGCTGCTCAACCAACTTTTCACCGAGTCCTTCGATATCCATGGCGCCGCGCGAGGCGAAAAACGTCAGGCTCTCTTTGAGCTTTGCCGGACAGGCGATGCCGATACAGCGGTAGGCGGCTTCGCCCTCTTCGCGAAACACCTCCGAGCCGCATACGGGACAGCGCTTGGGCATGACGAAGAGTCTTTCCTCGCCGGTGCGTCTTTCCGCGAGAACTTTTACGACGTATGGAATGACGTCGCCGGCGCGCTCGACGACGACGTAGTCGCCGATGCGAATGTCCTTGCGGGCGATCTCGTCCATGTTGTGCAGCGACGCCGCTTTGACGATGACCCCGCCGATCGGCACCGGCTCGAAACTCGCCCCGGGGGTCAGCGTGCCGGTGCGGCCGACTTGCGCCTGGATGTCGAGAATGCGCGTGACGGCCTGACGCGCTTTGAATTTGTAAGCGATCGCCCAGCGCGGCGAACGCGCGATCTGGCCCAGCCGGCGCTGCAGGTCCGTGCTGTTGACCTTAACCACCAAGCCATCGATCTCGTATGGCAGCTCATCGCGCCGGGCTTCCATTTTTGCGCGATACTTTAAGATTTCTTCGAGACCCACGCAGATGTCTCCCAAGGGCACCGGCTTTAAGCCCCAGCGCGCCAGCGCCTCGCGAAATTGCCCGTGACTTTCAAACCCTGACGCCAACGATGAATCGGCGTGTTCGACGCTGCCGTAGCCGTGACAGAAAATATCCAGCGGGCGCTTTGCCGTGATGGTAGAATCCAACTGTTTTAGGGAGCCGGCGGCGGCGTTGCGCGGATTGGCGAAGACCGCTTGCCCCGCTTCTTCGCGGTCCCGATTCATTTGCTGGAAAGCTTTGAGCGAAAGAAAAACTTCGCCGCGCACTTCCAGGCGGCGCGGCGCGGGAAGGGTGGCCGTGCGCAAGGTCAGGGGAATCGAACGAATGGTCTTAAGATTGCGCGTGATGTCCTCTCCGTTGATGCCATCGCCGCGCGTCGATCCAACGGTAAATTTCCCGTCGATGTAAACCAATTCCACCGCGAGTCCGTCGATTTTCGGCTCCACGGCGTATTCAATCGGCTCGCTGTGTTTGAGAAATCGCTGGATTTTTTCTTCGAACTCCGTGAGCTCTTCGGCGTCTCTCGCATTGTTGAGCGAGAGCATCGGCATGGTGTGCTGGACAGTGGTAAATTTGGCGAGCGGCGGAGCGCCGACCTTTTGCGTCGGTGAGTCGGGTGTCGCCAACCCGGGATGGCGGCGCTCCAATTCCGCGAGGCGGCGGAACAACCCGTCGTATTCGGCATCGCTCACCGACGGATCGTCGAGGACATAGTAGCGATGATTGTGCTCCTCAATTTGCCGCCGCAGCTCGGAGATTTCCTGCCGCGCGTTTTCGCTGGATGCATTCGCCATAAGTGGTTTGGATCGCTGGATGTCTGGCGATTTTCGCTTTAGAATTGAAGAGAAATTACCATAGTTACAGCGCCGAATGAAGCTGGCTAGGAAGCTTCGTTGACCCCCCCTGACCGTTATGTTAACCCTTCGATTAATGACTAGACGCTCTAATCGGGCCGTGGTTTTGCTCGCGATTCTGTCCGGGTGCACGACCGCCGCGCCCGGGCCCAATCTGCCGCCTGATGGGTTGAACTGGACGATTGAACAGCCGTTTCACAATCAGGCGAAAGTCGAGATTCCCGCTGAAGCCGCCACCTACAATCACTTTTTAAGGGGTCAGCTTCTGCTCGGTGAGGCCAATTTCGACGGGGCGCTCAAGGAGTTCGAAAGCGCTTCTCAGGCGAGTCCTGACGACGCGTTCTTGCACCTGCGGTTGGCTTCTCTTTATCTACGCAAAGGGGATCTAAAAAAGGCCTTGGTGGGAGCGGAAGCTGCGGTGCGCCTTGACCCGAAGAGCGTCGACGGCCATCTCCTTTTAGCGGGTCTCTATTCCTCGCTCGGCGAGAACCAGAAAGGGCTCGCCGAATATAATGAAGTCCTGAAGCTTGACCCCAGCAATCAAGAGGCACTGCTCTATCTGGGCGCGCTCCATTTGCAGCTGGACGATCTGGCGCGAGCGGGACAGCGGCTCGAAGAGTTGCTCAAGCTCGATCCCAATTCCGCGCTCGGTCATTATTACCTCGGCCGCGTGCGCGCCAAGAGCAAGCTCTACTTGGCCGCCGAACAAAGCTACCGCAAGGCCCTGGAGTTCAATCCCAAGTCCGAGGCTGTCTTGCTCGACCTAGCGCTCGTTTACGAGCTCGAGGGCAAAACCGAAGAAGCGATTCAAACCTACCAGCGCTTGCTCGCCGTCAACGCGCAAAATGTTTGGGCCCGCAGGCGGCTCGGCGAGCTTTACGTCGGCCAGAACAAGTTTGATGAGGCGCTCCGTCAGTTCGAATCGCTGCAGGGTTCGGAAGTCGATCCGCGCGAGACACGCATCAAAATCGGACTGATCTCCTTTGAAAAAGGCGATTTTGAGCGCGCCGCAACGGAATTCAATTTGGTTCTTGCCGGCGATCCAGGCAACGACCGCGCTCGCTATTATCTCGGCGCGACTTATGTCGAAATGAGGGCGGACGATAAGGCGCTGGAAGCATTCGAACGGGTCGAAGAAAAAAGCGAGCTTTACCTCGAGGCCCGCGTGCAGGCGGCGTATCTTTATGACCGCAAGGAACAAACCCAGAAGGCCATCGAAGTGCTCCAGCCGGTGGTCAAAAAACGCACTGACCACAAGGAAATTTACGCATTCTTGAGCTCGCTTTACCGCAAGTCCAAAGAATATCCGAAGGCCATCCAGGCCATGGAGCGAGTGGTTACTTTGGACCCAAAGAGCGACGAAGCGCATTTTCAGCTAGGCGCGCTCTACGACGAAAACAAGAACAAGGAAAAGTCGGTGGTGAGCATGAAAAAGGCCATCGAACTCAATCCAAAGAATGCCGCCGCCCTCAATTATCTCGGTTATACCTGGGCGGAGATGGGTGTGCAGCTCGAAGAAGCGGAAGAATTGATCCAGCGCGCACTTAAGATTCAACCCAACGACGGTTTCTATATCGATAGCTTGGGATGGGTTTATTATCAGAAAGGGGACTACACGAAGGCCGTAGAACAGCTGGAACGCGCGGTTGAGCTTACGGTGGACGATCCGACGATTATCGAGCACTTGGCCGACGCCTATGAAAAGGTCGGCAAACAGGATCGAGCGCTGGCGCGTTTTCGCGAGGTGCTGAAGCGCTCCAAGGAAGCCGACCAGGTCAAGCGCGTTCGCGAAAAAATTCAACGGCTGGAGAGAAAAATTTGATTCGGTCCCTGCGTAGCTCCCCCGGCGCTTTGCTTCGCTCGTTTGTCCATTTTTCCCTCGCAGTCTTCCTGTTCGGATTGGGTGCTTGCACAACGGTGGCGCCGCCGGCCGCGCCGAAGCTCCCGGTGCCGCAATGGGAGCCGGACAAACTCACCGCGTCGCTGAAACAGCGCGCCGAGAAATTTCGCTCGCTGCGCGCGCTGGCCCAGGTCGACTACGCCGGGCCGGAAGGCAAGCACGGCTTCCAGGAAGCGGTCATCGTGCAGCGGCCCGACAGTGTGCGCTTGGAGACTCTGACATTTCTCGGCGCGATCTTGATCTTCACCGCTAACGACAAAGAAATGCTCGGCTATCACCCGCGCGAAGGTGTTTTTGTTCGCGCCCAGCCGGCGAAAGAAAATCTCCGGCGCTACACGCAGATTTCGCTGGACCTTCGAGAGGTCACCCTGTTGCTGCTGGGCTTGCCGCCCATCGACGCAAATGCATCGGGGAAGCAGGAGGGAAACACGCTAATTTTTTCCTCGAACGGTCGCAAGCGAGATGTGCTGACATTTGACTCCCCCGAGCCGGTGCCGACCCGATGGGAGCGGTTCAACGATAACGGCCAAGTCGAGTTGAGCGCCCAGTTCAATGATTACGTTGCCACTTCAAGCGGATTATTTCCTCAAACGGTTATGTCAGAAGCGCCGCTGCAGAAAAAAAAGCTCTCGATCCGCTACAAAGAACCGGAATTCAACGGGTCCATTCCGCCCGAGCTTTTCACCCAGCAAATTCCCGCGCACGCCAAAGAAGTACCGATCGAAGCGGTTGGTAATTGAGCATGGCGGTTCGTGCTTCGCGATGGGCCCTTGCGCTTCTGCTGCTGGTCGGTTGCGGCGATCGCGGCGAAGAGGTCAAAGGCGGCAATTCGGCTCCGGCAAGCGTCACAAAAGACGCCGGCAAGCCGGTAACCGGCGACTGGCTGGTCATCCACAGTCTCAGCGATCCCGAACAGCTCAATCCATTAACCAGCAACGACGCCTCATCGAGCGAAGTCAACGGATTTATTTTCGAGAGTCTGCTAGGCCGCGACCCACGCACGCTCGAGTTAAAGCCGCTCATCGCGGAAGCCCGGCCGGAGATTTCACAAAACAAGCTCGCCTACACTTTCAAGATTCGCGAGGATGCGCACTTTCAGGACGGCCGACCTCTGACCGGGGAAGACGTGCTGTTCAGCGTCAAGGCGATCAAGTGCCCGTTCGTTAACGCGCCTTTTCTTCGGGTGTATTTCAACTCTGTCGTTGACGCCGAGCTTGTCGACCCATACACGATTCGCTTCACCATCAAGGAGCCCTACTTTCTCAACGAAAGCGTGCTGGGCGGCATCACTGTGCTGGCGCGACACTACTACGATCCGGAGAACCTCTTGCAGCGCGTGACCGTGCGCGAGCTGACACAGGATCCGGCGAAGCTGCCGGGCGAGATTAAGAAATTTGGCGACCAGTTCAACCGCGATTACAATCGCAATCCGCTCGGCTCCGGACCATACAAATTCAGCAGCTGGAAAACCGGCCGTGAAATTGAGCTGGTGCGCGATCCCAAGTACTGGGGAATCGATAAGCCAGGGATCGATCAGGCGCGTATTGATCGGCTGAAATTTCGCATCGTCAATAATATGGACGCCGCGTTGACGCAACTGAAGAGCGGCAGCCTCGACTATATCGAAGCCTTGCAGCCAGTTCAGGTGGTGCGCGGCACCAACAGCGAGAGATTCAACCGCGACTTCAAAAAATACGAATACTACGCGCCGACTTACACCTATATCGGTTGGAATAATGATCATCCGATCTTTCGCGACAAACGAGTACGGCAGGCCATGACCTATTTGACCGATCGAAAGCAGATCGTCAAAAGCGTCTTGTTCGGGCTTGGCGAAGTGGTCGACAGCCACATTTATCTTTTTCGGTCCGAGTATGACAAAGACCTGGTGAGCTATCCGTTCGACCCGAAAAAGGCCCTGGATCTCCTCGCCGAGGCCGGTTGGAAAGACACCGACGGCGACGGCATTCTCGACAAAGTGATCGACGGCAAGAGAATTCCTTTTCGATTCGAAACCAAGATCAACTCCGGCAACGCGGTGCGCAAAAGCGTGGCGCTGGTGCTGGTGGACGAGCTCAAGAAACATGGCATTGCCGCGAGCGTGCGCGAGCTTGACTGGACAATATTTTTAAACGACGTCAAAAATCATAATTTCGACGCAGTGGTCTTGGGCTGGTCAATGTCGACAACCGAGCCCGACGCGTATCAAGTCTGGCATTCGTCGCAGGCGGCCAACAAGGGCTCCAACGCGATCAGTTACAAGAACGCGCGCGTGGACCAGATACTCGAACAGTATCGCCGCGAGTTCGACCCAAAAAAGCGGATCGCGCTCTACAAGGAATTTCAAGAAATCTTGCACGACGAACAGCCGTACACTTTTCTGCACGTGCGCAAGACCGTGTCGGCGCTGCACCGACGCTTTCAGGGCGTGGAAGTGTTTCCCGACGGCCTGCGGCCGATTGATTGGTGGGTTCCTGGGCGAATCCAAAAGTACGCAAATACGATGAGTCCTCAGTAGCGAACGAAACGATGACCGGCTATTTAATACAACGCCTATTACTGATGATTCCGACATTCATCGGCATCACTCTGATTGGATTTCTGATCATGCGCCTCGCGCCCGGCGATCCGGCGGAGCTGCGCGCGGCGGGCGGTTTGGGCGCCGCCGCCGGCGGCGGCATCTCGACGGAAAAGCGCGGCGCCGTCGATGAGGCGATGGCGCAGTGGCGCGCGCAATATGGCCTCGATAAGCCGTTGCATGTGCAGTATCTGGTTTGGATGAAAAACCTTCTTACGCTAAGCTTCGGCGAATCATTCAAGGACAGCCAGTCGGTCTGGGGCAAAATCACCGAGCGCGTGCCGGTGACGGTCAAACTAAATTTCTGGTCGTTGCTGGTGGTTTATTTGGTGGCGATTCCGCTGGGTATTTATTCCGCGACTCATCCGAATTCGCTGGGAGACAAGTTGACGACGTTGATGGCATTCGTCCTTTTCGCCGTCCCTCTGGTATGGGCGGCAACCATGGCGATCGTATTTATTTGCGGCGGGGACTTTTATTATCTTTTTCCTCCCGGCGGCCTCGAGTCCCTGGATTATTCGGATAGCTGGCCGCTGTGGCAGAAATGGAAAGACCATGCCTGGCATATATTCCTGCCGGTGGTGCTGCTTTCCTATGACGGTTTTGCCGGCTTGTCGCGCTATATGCGATCGAGCATGCTGGACGTGCTCGGCCAGGACTATGTCCAGGTCGCGCGCGCCAAGGGACTACAAGA
Source organism: uncultured Pseudomonadota bacterium (assembly GCA_946478635.1). Next base: position 4,689 of record CAMLCX010000051.1, on the reverse strand, counting down.
ACGGATTGTGATTTTCAAGCATGTGCTGCGCAATTCGCTGATTCCCCAAGTCACGATTTTGGCCTCCATCCTGCCCGGGCTTATCGGCGGCAGCGTCATTATCGAGACGATATTTTCCATCCCAGGGCTAGGACAGTTGGGTTTCGAATCCGTTCTAGCGCGCGACTACCCGACCGTGCTCGCGCTATTCACGGTAAGCGCGGTGCTTACTTTGATCGGCATCTTGATCTCCGATCTGCTTCTGGCCGTGGTGGATCCGCGCATCGTCTTTGGCCGGCGGCAGCAATGAGCACGTTGCGATTGAGCCTTGGTGCGGCTGAGGAGGCGGTGTCGGCCGACGCCGGAACGTCGGAGGGGTTGTGGGCCGATGTGTGGAAACGTTTTAGGCGAAACCACATTGCGCTCACCGGTTTCTACGTCGTTTGTTTTCTCGCCTTTATGGCGTTGTTCGCTGATTTCCTCGCCAACGACAAGCCCTACTATCTTCAGTACGGCGGCAAAACCTACTTTCCGATTTTTCGCAGCTACCTCGTCGATGTGAGACTCGGCCAATGGCCGCCCGAGCTGCTGAACGTCGACTACAAAAAACTCGAAGGCGCCAGGCAAATCTTTCCACCGATTCCCTATCGGCCGAGCAACATCAGTCTCCTCGAACCCCTGGAGCCGCCGTCAGCCAAGCATTGGTTCGGCACGGATAAGCTCGGGCGCGACGTCATGGCGGGAATGATCCATGGCTCGCGCATATCGCTTTCCATTGGTTTCGTCGCGGTCGGGATCGCCGTGGCGATCGGCGTGGTGCTCGGCGCCATCGCCGGATATTTCGGCTCGTGGGTCGATCTCGCGATATCCCGGCTGTTCGAACTGATGCTATCGATTCCGACTTTCTTCCTGTTGATCACCGTGGCGGCCCTGCTGCCGCCCAGCATTTTTTTGACGATGGCCATCATCGGCATGACCAGTTGGGTCGGCATGGCGCGTTTCACGCGCAATGAATTTCTGCGGATCAGAAATCAGGATTACGTCACCGCGGCGATCGCACTCGGGGTGATCGACCGCAAAGTGATGTTCCGGCATATTTTGCCCAACGCTTTGGCTCCTGTGATCGTTTCGGTGGTTCTCGGCATCGCCGGCGCGATTCTCGTCGAATCGAGTTTGAGTTTTCTCGGCATCGGCGTTCCCGCAGAATTGGTGACCTGGGGTTCCATCCTCCACGAAGCGAGCACCACCACGTTTGCATGGTGGCTCGCTGTCTTTCCCGGCTTCGCCATCTTCATCACCGTGCTCGCCTATTATCTCGTCGGCGAAGGTCTGCGCGAAGTGCTCGACCCGCGTTTGCGAGGCTTGCGCTAGCGCGTTTCTTTCTGCTAATCGGTTTTCACGCGGTCTTGCTGCTCCATTAAATTCGCCCCCTCACCCTACCCCGAGACGGGGGCGAGGGTAAACGATGGTTGAAAGAAGTGAGGGAGAACACTTTATGAAGAGATTGCCATGCGCTGTTCTCCTGCTGATGCTCTTTTTTCTTCCGGTCCCGCTTGGCGCGCAAATCAGCAAGCCCGTCTACATATCGCTCCCCGGTCCCGGCAACGTGCAGCATCTCGCCTACATCGTCGCCAAGGAAAAAAAGTTCTACGACGAGATGGGCCTGACCAACGTCAGCATCGTCGTGCTGCGCGGCAACGCGATGAACGTGCAGGCTTTGATGTCGGGCAGCGTGCATTACTCCTCGGCCTTTGGCCCGTCCATGCAGGCGATGTTTCGCGGCGAACCGGTTCGCGTGCTCTTGCAGATATTCAATCAGATTCCCTTTGGCTTGGTCGTGCGCCCGGAGATCAAGCGGCTGGAGGATTTGAAAGGCACCAAGATCGCCGTCACCTTCGGCGGCTCGACCTATAGCGTCTTGCAGGCGCTGTTCGCCAAGCATGGCTTTAATGACAAGGCTGCCGAGTACCTCAATATTCCCGACAACGAAGGCAAGGCGATCGCATTGCTGCAGGGGCGCGCTTCGGCGGCGCTGATGGCGCCGCCGACCGACCGGCCGCTTCTCAAGGCCGGCATGAAGCGATTGATTTATCTCGGCGATGAGTTCAAGAACGTGCCGTTCAGCGCGCTTCAGGCGATGGCCAAGCACATTCAATCGGAACCGGATATGACCGAGCGAATGGTAAGAGCGGTGATGAAGGCGCTTTACTGGATTCGCGCCAACCGCGAGGGCAGCATCGACATCATCATGAAGAACGGCCGGTTGAATGAACGCGACGTCGCCGCGTCGCTCTACGATCTTATGCGCGACGCCTACGTTCCCGCGCTCAGTCCCGAGGGTCTCTACAAGCGCGCCGAACTGGAGTTCGTGCTGCTCAAGGAAAAACCCAATTTCAAACCCGAACAATTTATCGACGATCGATTTTTCAAGGCGGCGCTGAAAGCGCTGGCCAACGAGCCGGGAGCGAAATCCTAATTTGTAAACTCTCTATCTTTGCTAAAGTACAACAGTGTTTGTTCAATTCTGCTCCTTCGATCGCCGCCACTGACACTGACTGACCCCGCTCTGCCAAATTGCTCCGCAGAGCCGTCCTGGCTGCCGCGATTGTTTTTTTCCCAGATCTGTCCAATATTAGACAGACACCCTTGGCGATTAGGCTCAGGCTAGTGGAGGTTAGACGGAGGTACCCCATGACTACTGACAATCGCCGCGCTGAGGGTCGTCGACCCCCGCACCGAGGCAGAAGTGACCGTGAAAGTAATCCGGTAGGGGCGATGCGAGATGAAGAAACCATCCCATTGGCCCAAGGGCTATCCAATCGAGAAGAATCGCGTGATTGGCAACGAAGAACTGGGCAAGCGCGTTTACGGTCGCCGGATAGGCAGAACTAGCAGGCTGCTGAAAATGACCCAAAGGCTTCGCTGGCTCAATACACTTCAATGTCCAGGCTGAGTACGCCTGCGCGAGTCTGTCCTGAGCAAAACGAAGGATCTATTTTTCGCGCGTCTCGCCTGTGGAGATCTTTTTGAACAGCCTGCAATCTGGGGTTTTAAGCAACCTGCTGGGCAACTCCCAATGATCCGCAAAAGAGGCCGTTCCGCGACGTCGCTTTTCCAAGGGTTTGTAGAGCGCCCTTAGTTGAACCAAACGGCGCAGCGAATTTCCATCGACCGAGCCGCGGCAAGCGTCCGGATTCCGCCATGACCGAAAATGCTCCCGATAAAAAGCCCAGGTGATCATGAAATTGTCCTCAATTCCAAGTTTCGTAAGCTGCAGATTTTTGCTTCCATTGCACCGATATTTCGCTGAAGCGCCGCATGATGCCGGACCGCCGCAAAACATGGTGGCGGCATTCATGGCCGGTGTGCGCGCGCGTTATGAAGCGATAAAGAAGAATAGACCGCCTGGCGATCAAAAATTCCGCCTGTCACCGTTCTACGTGCTTGCGGCTGTTTCCGTCGCCCTGCTGCTGCAAAACCTATTTGGCGGCTCCCATGTCGAGGTCATCAGCTACAGCCAGTTCAAATCGTTGCTAAAAGACGGGCTTCTCGCTGAGGTGGTCATTCGTGGGGAAACGATCGAAGGCCACTTGAAGGGCGGCGCCGCAAAGGAAGTCTACTCCGCAGAAAAACTAAAAAATATTTCTCCTGACGTATTGACGGAGAAAACATCGATACCCTTTGCTGTGGTGCGAGTGGAAGACCCGGGCCTCACGGCCGACCTAGAAGCGGCAAAGGTGCCGTTTAAGGGATATGTATCCAACAATTGGCTGCCGACCGTTTTGTCCTGGGTGGTGCCCGTCGGGCTCTTTTTTTTGGTGTGGACCTATCTTGGCAAGAAGATGGGCTCGGCAAGCGGTGGTCTGATGCAGATCGGCAAGAGCAAAGCGAAGGTTTATATCGAGAAAAAAACCGGAGTAACCTTTGCGGACGTGGCGGGCATCGACGAAGCTGAAGAAGAAGTTGCCGAAGTGGTCGGATTCTTGAAAGATCCGGCCAAGTATCAACGATTAGGGGGGCGTATTCCCAAGGGTGTCTTGATTGTCGGTCCGCCGGGCACCGGAAAAACCCTGCTCGCCCGTGCCGTAGCCGGCGAGGCCGGTGTGCCTTTCTTCAGCCTTTCAGGTTCTGACTTTGTCGAGATGTTTGTCGGCGTCGGCGCGGCTCGGGTCCGAGACCTTTTTCTCCAAGCGGCGAAAAATGCTCCGAGCATTATCTTCATCGATGAGCTCGATGCCATCGGAAAAGCGCGCGGCGTGAGTATGCTCACGGGCAACGACGAGCGCGAACAAACTCTCAACCAGCTTCTGGCGGAGATGGATGGTTTCGATCCGAATCAAGGCGTCATCATTATGGCCGCCACCAACCGGCCGGAGATCCTCGACGCCGCGCTGCTCCGTCCCGGCCGATTCGATCGACAAATCCTGGTGGATCGTCCCGATATCGCCGGGCGGACAAAAATCCTCCAATTGCACGCTAAGAAAGTGAAGCTCGCGGCCGATCTCGACCTCGCCGTGGTGGCGGCCAAAACGCCGGGCTTTGTCGGCGCCGATCTCGCCAACATCGTTAACGAAGCGGCATTGCTGGCGGCGCGTCAAGACAAGGATTCGATCGAGATGGCGGAATTTGACGAGGCGATCGAACGGGTGGTTGCTGGACTACAAAAGAAGAGCCACGTCATCAATCCCAAGGAGAAAAAAATCGTCGCCT
>CAMLCX010000050.1 GCA_946478635.1 uncultured Pseudomonadota bacterium | reverse complement strand
GGGTTCGAATCTCTCCCTCTCCGCCAGCAAGTCTAAACTGCAGAGAATCTGCCCCGACTTTTGCCGCGAAAACGCAAAACATGCCCGTATTTCGCAAAATTTCGTCCGCAAAACGGACTGGAGAGAACGGACTGCTCGGGATTGAATGGCGTCAATCTGCTGGCCTTTCTCTGAACGGCACATCCGCAGTCCGGTTTCAGTGACTTTAACGGGGAATGCAACGCGATCACAAACCGACGATGTGGCGAAAGTGACTTGACTTAGTTAAGCCTTTGGCAATGCCATTCGTCGCTTCCTACAAGCGTCTTGGTAATCCCGGACATCTGAACATTGACACAGCCATGATCCAGTGAAACAGTCGCGCCACCAGCGAGTGCCTGGGAATGCGGTCGGGCAACCGGCCCACGAGTTCAGGCGAAGCGTTTCCGGAAAATTCTTCTCTTTGGCAAAGTACCGAATTTAAATGGTGCAACTCGGACTTTGCCAAAAGGGCTGTCTGAGTCAGCGAGTCCTCCTTCGCGCCGTCGTTCGCGAGCAGTGAGTGGCGCGCTTAAGCGCGAGGGTCACAAGGCGGCATCACACGATCTCGCCGTCAATGACCGTCTTGCCTGGATACGGAGATGTCACCGCTTTTTTGAAGTTTCCGAACACGTTGAAGGGGGTTCCCATCGCGGCAGACGTTACCGCGCCGTCCCTAAGAGCCGGAATCCGTCGTACTGTCCAGGCAGCTTCAGAGCGCGTCTTGAGACAAACCGACCACATCTGCTTTAAGTTCGTCAGAAAGCGGCACGGCTCCATAAGTCGCGGCGGTCGGTACGACTCCAAGCCTCATTGTTTTTCCTTGACCAGTTCCAGCAACCCAAATCGCTCCGGGGTGTGAAACGTGCTGCTCATGGGCGGTTGCCAGGTGACCTCGCGGTGGTTCGAAGTAGGCCCTCGCTGAGGAACAAGTTCATCCGAAACGTATTTCCCGCCTTGGCGGAACGATGATCGATAGCTGAAAATGGAATTCTCAGCGCGGTATACCAGCGATGCGCGACACTATTGATGCGCGCGGTCTTTTCAAACCCGGAGTTCCAAGTCCATCCCACCTCATGATGCGGCTTGTGTAGATCGATATCTAGGTCGACCCACTCGCCTTGAGGTGAGACTTCGAATTCCTTGTAGAGTTTGATGTCGCGGAAGTTCGCGCTGATGAAGACCTCGGCCACATCCCAGTTCCACAGTTCGTTGGTCTCCTGGCGGGTGGTCGGTGCAGGCTTCAGATAAAGTTCGTCGTAAGGACAGATGAATAGAAAGTAAAGATTGTCCCTAGTCCAGCGCATAAGGACTTCGCCGTGGAAATTGGGCACGTCTTTTCCTTGCGTGTCTTTCTCCAAGGACGCAATGCCCGCCGTGCGCCAGAACGCGGTAGATGCGTCGGTATTGAGAGGAACATCCCCGGAAGCGAAAACCGCCTTCACTGTCGGCTTGCCACCAGCCAGTGCCGTTCCCGCGCACACGAGGAAAGCCAGCAAAGTTTTAGCTAAGCCATTCATTGACGTGCTCCTTGACAAAGTCATCATCGGGCAGGTGCGGGTAAAGCCTGTAAACACGGTCGATCTCTTCCGATTGGCCGGCCGAAAGGTCCTCGCGAGGATCCAAACACCATCGGCCCTCCAGCAAACCTTGGCGCCGCAATACTTCGTTAATTCCCGCGATACATCCGTGAAATTGGTGGGCCGGATCGAAGAACGCGGAATTCGCATCGGTAATTTGCTGTGCAAGAGTAAGCAGCTTGGCGGGAACAGTTTGTGATTGGCTTTTCGCCACTGCCAGATGCGCAACCGCTGTCTTAGTCCACACCGCCCAATGGCCGAGCAATCCGCCAACGATACGAAGCCGTTCGCCACCCAAATCAAATTCGGTGAGGAGATCGATGAGGATGTTGTCGTCATTGCCTGTATAGAGGGCGATCTCTTGTCCGCGACCGGATTGCACAACTGCACGAACCACATCAAGTGTCTGGTATCGGTTGAAAGGCGCGATCTTGATGGCCACGACGTTATCGATCTCCGCGAATTGCCGCCAGAATTCGAAAGGCAGAACACGTCCGCCTACCGATGGCTGCAGATAAAAACCAATGATAGGTAGCACAGAAGCTATTTCCCGTGCGTGCTCCAGAAGCTTGGGAATGGTTTCATGTTTGAGGTCGGCCAGGCTCAGCAGGGCAGCGCCATATCCTAACTCGGCGGCAAGCATCGCTTCACCAATTGCCTGATCTCGCTTGCCGCAGACTCCGGCAATTCTTACCACGTCTTTCCCGGCCGTTTCCTCGGCAGCAATCCGCAGCACTGGTTTAAGCAAGCCGACTTGTGGATCGCGGATCGCAAACTGCGTTGTATGTACGCCCACGGCAATCCCGCCGGCGCCAGCCGCGATGTAGTAGCGGGTCAGGGCGCGCTGGCGTCGCTCGTCGAGCTTGCGTTCCTGATTCAGCGCAAGGGGATGCGCCGGCATCACGAGGCCGGAGAAAAGCTTGTCGCGAAGTTGCATCAGAATTTTCCGTCGCGCGTCTGAAAATGGGTCGGCTTACCCAGCGTTGCGCCGCCCTGCTTAATCCAATTCGCTGTCCACTCGATCATTTCCGCGGGCTTCACAGTCGTTTCGCCGAAGAGTTGCCGGGCTTTCGCCGCGTTGTTCAACAGCGCGGAGGCCGCCGGTTCAGAACTAAACTGCGGTTCGACTGCGAAATGCCTTCCGAATGCGAATGCGATCTCCCGAACAGACAACGTCTCCGGCCCGGTGATGTTCAGCACAAAAGGAGGTGACTGGCAATGCGCAAACGACCGCAAGCACCATGAGTTCGCATCTCCTTGCCAGACTACATTAACCAGAGGCATGCGCAGATCCACTGGGCGGCGCTCGTAAACTGCCTGCCCAATGTCTAGAAGAACACCGTATCGCAAATCGATAGCGTAATTCAGGCGAAGCATGGCGACCGGCGTTCCCCATTTCGCGGACGCATATTCGAACATGCGCTCACGACCGAGTGCAGACTGGGCATACTCGCCGACAGGAGCGACTGGCGTGAATTCATCGGCTCCGCCTTCGCTCGCCGCCCGAAGTGGATACACATTTCCCGTAGAGAAAGCCACAATGCGTGAGTCACGAAAACGGTTGGCCACTAGTCCCGGCAAGAACGTATTCATCACCCAGGTCTCGTGTTCGGCGCCAGAAGTTCCAAATTTCTTCGCAGCCATGAAGATGACATTAGGGATGTTGGGCAACTTCTCAAGTTCGCCAGGTTCCAACAGGTCAGCCGGGATGGCCTCAATGCCGCACGAAGCAAACTCCGACGGCAAACGGGCATTGCTGTAGCGAGCGACCGCGATCACACGCTTCTTCACCCCCGCTTTATCGGCCGCCCGGCGCGCCAATTTGGCCAGGCTCGGTCCCATCTTGCCGCCGGCACCCAGAATGAGCAGGTCGCCTTCTAGCGAAGAGAGGGCCTCCGCATCCGCGTCACTAGGACGCGAGAGGTGGTCTTCCAATTCAGCTTCGTTTTGAATCGTCGTCATCTAGCCAAACTCAAATCCACCCAGCGCGTAAATGCGGTCTTCTCTGCCACGCAATTCCTTGCCTCGAACCATACGTGTAAGCGTACGCCGGGGGCCGAAGCCGAGGTCGATCGCAATCCGTTCGGCATTATGATTCTGCTTCAATAAATCCCACGAAAGCGAAGTCCCTGTGTTCCGAATGCAACGCTCGATCAACGAGTGTGCAACGCCGGCGTCAGGAGAGACACAGGGTCCCGTATACGAAGTCACCCGGCCAGAACGCACGAGAGCGTAAGACTCTCCTGCGACAAACGCGCCATTTCTTCCCGCTAGCCTGCGGAGTAGTTCGGAGCGGTCTGCGCCGAAAGATTCCCGGTCCGCAATCAGATGCTCGGGTGACAACGAGCCCGAGCGCCCATTCAAAATGCCCGTGCTGCCCGTCGCTGCCCGCTCCCATCGTTCCACGAGCTGTTCACAACGAAATCCTAATTTCTTATACAGTGGTTGCCCCTGGTCCGTAGCGTCCAGTTTCAGAGTTTCAATCTTCATTTGATTCGCCAACGCCAGCGTTTCCGACAGTAAGCGGCGCGCCAGTCCTTGTCCGCGAAACTTTTCCCTCGTAAGCACCATCCCGAGCCATGCTAGTCTCGATCCATAACACAAAAGAGTGGCTGTGCTGGCCAGTTCGCCATCCATGTCAATCGCCAGACAAGTTTCCGGCGCCAACTGAGTTAGGATTCGCCAGTCTTCTGCCGTTTGGTTCCAGCCTGCCTCTGTCGACAACTCCAGTGCCGCCGGAATATCCTCCACGGCCATTCGCCTCACTTGGGCTTTTGCGGCTCCCTTCATTCCGTCGTGTTCCGGCGAAACCACTGTATGAAATGTGGCAGGGCGATCTCCGCGTCCGGAATTTCCGGATGCCATTTCTTCTCCCACTCAAATGAGACGAAGCGGTTAAGGCCTCGGCTCACAAATCGTACCGGATATTCCTTCTACAGCGAAACGTGGCGCATCGTACACGAGCCACTTGAGATCGAAGCCTCGCAAGATCGACAAGGGCACGGCCGATTCGCCCGAAGCCGATCATGGCCACGTCGCGCCCAACGATCGACTCGGGGCATCCGTGCAGATGAAAGTATCGTAAATCCCGTGCGAAAGCTTACGAAGCTCTTCCCGGTAATAATCAACATTGCGCGCGCAGTACATCAGCAGCGTGGCCCCGAATTCAGCAGTAGCCTTCGCCATCGGGACAGGCGAAGCCGTGATTGTCTCCTTACCGACGGATTCTGTAACTACTGCGGGACTGCTTCCAGCAAAAGATGTTTCGAAAAATCTGCAGATAAATGCGCGACTGGTCCGCGAACGGTTCCGAAGTCTTTCCCATTGACATAGTCCACGACGTGGTACGCGCGATCGTCGAGGCCACGCAACTCTACGCTGCCTTTCCAAGTTGCGGCGTAGAAAGCGTAATACATCTTCTTCTCCTTGCGGATGACGTGGGCTTCGGGCAGATCGAAACCAATGTCGTAAAGCGTGCCCAGATATTGACCGCGGGAAAGACCCTTCTCCTGATAAAGCTTCAGCCACTTTTGGAAACTCTTTTCGTGGTCGGGCGTGAGGTCGAAACGGCCATGTTTCTCAACCAGGGAAGGGGGCACAAACTGCGTGCCCACCACTCCTCCAATTCCAAAGGTGGAAGCAAAATCGTCATGGTTGTCGCTCAGTTCAACGTGATCACCGAAGTAAGGTACGTCGTCGCCCATAAGGCCTTTGATCGTCTTGCCTTTGGAGCGCACCTGGAACGAACTCGTCGGATCGGAAGCGACCGACATGTTGAAGTGGGGCATAGTGAAGAAAGAGAAGGCGGTGCCGCAGGGGCAGAATTCAACCAGCGATCCGGGTTTGGCTTTCTGTGCAGCGTCGTAGATTTCACGGAAGAAATCCGGAAGTGCCTCAACCGAGTCCTCGGGCCGTTTGTGATGATGGGCGGGGTTGTAGCAAGCAGGAACGCCGTTCATGTGCTGGCCATCGAGTTTGAGCCCGTCAAATCCCCAATCGACGAGGATTTTGTGCACAAGTGCTTTGTGGTACTCCACCACTCGAGAGTTCGCGGGGCAGAGATAGTAGGAATTCCACCATGAAATCTTGCGCCGTGAACCGTCCCGGTTTTTCAGCGCCAGATCAGGTTCATCAGTCAGAAGCTTGGAATCTGGAACCGCACTGAGGGGCGACCACCAGAGCTGCGCCTTGAATCCCTCCTGGTGAATCCGATCCACCATGGCTTTAATGTCGGCGTCGCCACGGGGGAATTTCTTCGGATCGAGCTGCCAGTCGCCATAATTGTTCTGCCAACCGTCGTCCAGTGTGACCCATGTAAATCCCATTCGCTTGACCGTGGGCAGCGTATCGTAGACCTGTTGCGGGGTGAAGTCGCGTCCGTATCCCCAGGCACACCAGATCGCGCCGAAACCGCTGTCGGGAGCTTTGGCCATCTGAAATCCTTGTTTCAACATGAATCGGCGGTACGTAAGCAGGGTCTGGAAGTAATCTCCCTCGTGCACGGAGACAAACGTGCGAAAGGTGTGGAGGCTTTCGCCGGGCTTCAAGGAGCTGTCATAACGATACCGCACACCGATTCGTGCCTGACTCGCGTTGGGCATGGAAACGGGCAACGAAATCAGGCGTGGTCGCGGTTCTACGTGGCCCACCCCGATGCCCACGTCCCTGCGCCAGACGTCAACAATGGGAGTGCCGCCGCCGTAGTCACTCGCGTTCATGCCGAGATAGTTCTGCTGAGAGAATCCTGGGTGCAGTGGAACCAGCCAGTTCGGACGACGCTCGTAAGAACCGCTTTGAAACGACCAGAAGGCAACCTTCGCGGACCCGCGCTGCGCTTCAATCGTATAGCTATTGTTGTTCCATTCGAGAATCTTCAGCTGCGACTTGCCAATATTCGTGTAGCTGACATCGAATACTGCAAGATTGGGGAAGTCGTCGTAGATGATGATGGACAAAGTCTTGCGTAGACTTCCAGACGTACCAATCAGAGTGAGCTTCTCTCCTCCACCATAAACGTCGCTGACGTGCTCCTGCTTCTGCGACTCCAAGGCAAAGGTGTACCAAGCACGTTCGCTGCCTTTAACAGTTTCGGAGGCAGAGAACGCGCCTAACGGAACTTCCTTGCCATTAAATCGCGCCACTACGCGGCTACGCATCTGTTTGTCGAACTCGATGCGCAGGCTGCGGCTTTGGATCTGTGGCAAGGGAGCAGGGGGCGATGGCGACTGGGCCAGGCAGATCGATGTGAGGATAGCTATCGAAAAGAACGTCTTTGTCATGTTTGCCCTTAGAGTCCGTGATGCAGGTTAGCGCCCAGTGTCAGTGACCCATCCTGGTTTAGCTTCTGACGGCAAGCCCACTGCACCGGATAACGCATCCCTTTCACTTCAATCTCCGCTCTGAGTTTCAAACCTGCAAATTTTGTCCCCTGGGGCAGCACAAATTGCGCCTGCCGAAGTTTTCCAGGCAGGGGATAACCCGCATCGAGGCAGCCACTCTTCAGAACTTTGCCGTCTTCTGTCTCGACGGTGACCCGCAACACGCCCGGAACTCCGGCAATGCCATCGTTGGCGAAGGCAATAATGAGTCCCAGATAGCCGCTGTCTTCATAACTCCAGATCATTGATGGCCGGACGCGATAGCCGATTCGACGATTGATCTGATCGAATGATTTGGGAAATGCCTGGTAGTAGCTCAGTAGGTTCTTGGCGCTAATCGCGTGAAAGTTCCAGAGCGACCAGTAGTTCGCGCCTACGTCGATCACGTGAGCGATCATATTTTCGGTCGGCGATATTTCGTCGTCAGAACCGGTCGTGTTTGGGGCCTTTGCCGGAATCCCCTGTTCGAGGGCTGCGGCGATCCACGGCGGGCGGTTGCTGAGAGTTTCGATCTGTTCATTCTCAATGAAGATGGTGTCGCTGCGAATCCAGTTGTGGCTTCGAATCGTGAGATCGAGGACCTCGGAATTGCCGACTCGACTGTAGTCGGGTTGGGTGTTGGTCATTAAGGGAGTCTTCGTGAAGTGCTGCAACTGCACTTCCATCATCTTTACCCACGTCCTCTCCGCGGTCTGGTAGTCAGGGAAAGGAGTATTTAGGAAGGGCCAGGTGTGCCCCTCACCCCAGAATCCATATAGAAAAGTGTCAACGAATTCGATGCCAGGATTGCCATTGAATTCCGTCGCTAAAAGTCCTACCAGCTCGGCGAATGTCTGCTGGAAGAATGGATGATCAAAGCGCGGCTGATAGCGCGAATATTGATTTTCGATAAATCGAGCTGCAGCCTTCTTTTCTTTTTCGTCGGGAATCAGCTCAACTGTCGGCACTTTGTCGAGCACGAAATCGGGCAGTGCGGGTTGGTGCTTGTAGTCGGGAGCGCTCATCTGAATGCGAAGTCCAACACGTTTGTTGTTCTTCTTCGCAAGATCGAAGACCAGCTTTACATAATCGGGTAGCTCCAGGCGACCAGGCCGAGGCTGCACCTCTCTCCAAGTCGGGCGAATATAAAGCTGTTGACCCAGGGGAAATCGGGCCAGGTCCTCGATCGCCTGATTGATGTTGTCCGATTTAATTTCCTCAGTGCCACTATCGGCCGTGATGTATGTAATCAGTCCCTTGCCAAAGTTAGGCACAACATCTTCCGAGGCAGTCGTGGTCATGACCACATCATCGGTTGGGATGACGGCATCCGGCGCATACTGCGGGAAGGGACCTTGATTCAGACGGTCACTAACGGGCGGGCCGGAACCGAAGTCATAGTTCCCCCAGTTATGAGCGCGGACAAGCCCATGTGCTTCGCCTGTTCCGAGTTCCGCAACCGCCGCCAACGCCATACTGCTTTTTAGAAAGTCTCTGCGTAGCATCGATGTCCTTCTCTTCTATGCGGCGCATGCGCGAGAGTAAACGCGCAAGACGCGTTGGATATGGCTGCGAACCATCATTTCCGCAGTAGCTTCGAGTGCTCCCTCGCGTATAGCGTCATATTCGAAAGGCAGAAATTGACTCAACAGGGTGGGAGGAATCCGTCGCGTGGCAAGATTCCCGAAGAGTTGCGCTACCTCTTTTTGGACGGAGAGTTCGTTCCAGTAATACCGGCAGCGATCGCTGTAGCTATAGATCAACTCGCGGCGTATTTTCACTTCATCGCCGAGATAATACGACCGCCAGTAAACAGGATTTCTGAACATTGCCTGCTCGAGGGCTTCGCGCACCTGAGACTGCCGAATGCCAGCGCTCGTCTTAAGCAGTTCATGCTCGATTGCCTCTAGGGCCAAAACCGCTTCCCGATAGGTAAACGTCAGCCAGGGGCCAACTTTGAGAATTGCGAAGTGATCCTCCACCATTTGTTGTAGCGCCTTCGGGGACTGGTAGTCGGTGGAATGCGCTTCGTATACGATTCCGGCGTTTCCTGCCAGCGCCGCGGACAACGATTGTGTGTTTGCCCTGTCATATTCGAAAATCAGATCAGATCCGAATTCAACTCCGGGTTGGACAACGACCGCCACTACTCTTTCCCAGGCCGACGACAGGTTTCGTTCTGAGAAGACGCGCTGGAATACTTGCAAGGTTCGATGCATATGTTCGGCGGTCGTTACCTCTGGCGCATGTGCACCCTGTGACTCGCCGCCGGGGGCGGGGACTTCGGTTCCAATCACATAGACGATCTGCGGAGAACCAGGTGGCAGGTTGGAAAAGGCATTCTCTGCAGCCTGACACAAAATGGCCGCTCGGTCCGCAACGATTTGCTCGTCAAGGCCGCCATTTTCGTCGTCGACACAAGGCATGCTCGCGTCGAGATGTATCTTCTGATATCCGTTGAGAACACAGCTACGCACCAATTCGCAAGCTTTCTGCAATGCGGCATGAGCGCCTTCGCTTCTCCATGGGAATGGGCCAAGGTGGTCGCCACCCAGCAGCACTCGTTCCGCAGGGAGGCCCGCGCGCTGGGCAGAGCCGCGGATCCAATCCGAGAACTTTTGCGGCGTCTGACCCGTGTAGCCACCAAACTGGTTCACCTGGCTGGATGTCGATTCCACATGAAGAATCGAACAATCTTCGATTGCTTGCTGGACCGCTGCATCGAAGACCTGGGGGTGGGCAGAACAGACGGCGTACGTCCCGCCTCGTCCCGATTCCCGGTTTCGCCGCAAAATATCCCCAAAACGCGCGCCTGAATCGTCGCTTCGATAGATCATCGCTTAGTGATTCCCACTCCGCTTCACGTGCAGGGGCCGCTCTGAGCCATGCCATCATGGCGGCCGTCGTGTAGCACCAAGGCTGGCTACTCCGCATCGAGGTAACGCAGGCGAATGCGTTTCAAGATGAAATCAAAAACAATCAATCATAACAAAACGAAAGCTTTTGAATCAGCCTTTTTATCGCTCCTAAACTCCACCGGCCGCCTTCCGGCGCCGGCACGAAGGCGATCTTCCTTTTGTTTGTCGAGGAGTTGGACCGTCCCTACAGGCATCAACGCGGGTCCGCGGCTCGACAACGCGTGTTCTCGCTCGGCAGACGATCCAGGCCCGACCGGAGGGGACTGGCCGGTTTTCCGGCGATTTCGTGAAGTGGACGGACTTCTTTTCAGAGGGGAACGACTTAATCAGGGTTTCCTAGGACCAAGTGAGCCAATCTTGACCCATGGCCACGAAGACAATAGTGTGCAACCCTATGCAGATGCCGCCCGCACGGTGTCGTGTCGAGGAGCCGGTAGCTCAATGCGAACGGCGGGGCTCACTCCGTTAGGCGAATGTAGTGCGATCACAAACCGATGTCGGTTTCGATCTGAACGCTATTCTACTGGGGACGAGCGCACCGTTGGCTTGTCCATGACCGATCGGTGATTGCATGAAGGAAAATCGATCAACACGAATCTTTTATGGCTGGTGGATTGTTGTAGCTGCGTTCCTAAATCTCTTCTTTGCTGTCGGAATTATCTTTTATGGTTTCCCGGTTTTTTATCCCGCGCTTGTGGAATCACTCGGGTTCGCGCGCGCCCAAGTCACCCAGGGCTTTCTTCTAGGATTTCTGATTGTCGGCTTGCCTTTTGGTTTCGCAGCTGGCGCGCTAATTGACCGGATCGGCAGTCGATGGATCATCCTTACGGGTGCTGGCCTCATCGGGGTTTCTCTATTCCTCATGAGTTTCATGACCCGATTCTGGGAATACGAACTTCTTTGCATCGCGGAAGTCTTGGGTTACGTGCTGGCAGGCCCCATCGCCAATCAAGTACTTATTGCGCAATGGTTCCGCAGGCAGCGCGGCCGTGCGATGGGCTTCGCCTATCTTGGCCTGGGTTTTGGCGGAGTGGTGTCGCCCTTACTGGTTAGTCGTTTGATCCGCACCTTCGGGTGGCGCCATGCGTTGGGAACTGTCGGCCTATTGATTCTGATTGTGCTCTTCCCGGTCGGAATCTTACTTACGCGCTCCACTCCCGCCGAAATGGGGCTCCTCCCGGATGGAGATTCGAAAAATGATCTCGCTGACGACACGGTCACCGCCGGCGCCGCTACTTCAAGCGGTGCTGCTGCTGCGGCCCGAACAACCAACTTTTGGCTGATCCTTGCAGGCTCCACGCTGGTGGTTGGAGCGATCGGCGCAGTGATTCAACACTTCATTTTATTCCTTAGGGATGAGGGCTACTCGCCGACTGCGGCTTCGCGATTCTCAACAGTGCTGCTGGCATCAAGCCTCGGTGGCCGCGTACTGGTGGGGTATTTGGCGGATCGGTTCTCCAAGAAAGACATCATGGCTTTCTTCTATTTATTGATTGGGCTAACGATTCCAATACTCTACTTATCGCACCAGCCAGCTGCCACTTGGCTTTTTGCCCTGGCCTTTGGGTTTGCAATGGGCGCCGATTACATGTTGATTCCACTGGTCACAGCGGAATGCTTCGGCACCGCGGCCCTTGGAAAGATCCTAGCGCTGATCATCATGGGATACTCGTTGGGCCAGTGGGCAGCGCCGTGGATTGCGGGAAGAATATTCGATAGCTACCACAGCTATGACTTGGCGTGGAAGATCCTGGCTGGAGCCAGTTTGTTAGGAGCGGCTGCGATATACAAGGTCTCCGCAGGAGTACGGCAGGGCTAGCCGTTCCTGCGACAAGGCGGTGGATGGCCGCGTTCATTAAATGCGAATGCGAGAATGCGAGTCCTCCTCCACCGGCAGTCTCAATGATGTTCTTCCGCGTGCTGGCACGATGGATAATTCTCGAAGGCGTATTCGCCCGTCCATCCGAGTTCCGTCATTCCGGCTTCCGACGAATAATACGCTCCACTGATCCAACCCTTCAGATTATTGAAGTGGTCGTTGAGCGAATGTCGCGTTTCTCCTGCGTGTTTGCCCTCAGAATCTCGCGCCTCTAAACCCTTATCCTTGCCCTCGTTGTTGCCCACATCCTCTTTCGAAGCGGCGGTTAGAAGCTCATTCTGTTGGTCTCCGCTGAGAGCCGCGAACGGTTGCCCAAAACGCTTCTGCGATTCGTCCTCCATCGCCGAAATACTCACCAAGAAGTTCTTCTGGTTAGCTGGCGTATCTACACTTAGCAGCAAATCGATGAACCGGTTCACTTGAGCCTTGGCTGACCCGGGCACGATGATCTCCGACAACGCGACGAGCGCCTTATTCTGGGGCGCGTTGAGAAATAACGGTTTCCAAGCCGCGGATGCCATCTGCGCATCCGCGCCTGAAAAAATTGCGTCATCCGAAAGGAGCCTGTGAATGGGGTGGGAAGCCGCCACCAGCGGCAACGCCATTCCGGCGCCCATTCCGGAGAGGATTCGTTGCACCATCTCGCGACGCGTAAGCGCGCGCCCTACTGCCTGTCCATCCCCTATCAGGTGCAACCTCTCATCCTTTGTCACGATAATGGCCTCGCAGAGTCTGTATAGCGTCTCAGCAATGCGGCAAATTCTCGCGGTAATGGTAACATTCGGCCGCTGCACGGTCACAAGTGCCATGTCAACGAGAGACAATTTCTGGCATGCCACTACAAAGCAAATGAATAAGATCGACCCACCGTTGCGGAGTGCGCTCCATCCTCTTCGATTGACCTCGCTCTGCTTGGCTTGTTAGCATCCGCAAATCATGACATTGTTTAGCGTCAGCAATCATCGTCTTCGGCGGTATCGAACCCTTGGCTGAATTGACAACACAGAAATACGACGTAATCGTGGTAGGTTCAGGGGCTTCCGGAGGCTGGGCGTGCAAGCGTCTGGCCGAGTCTGGGCTGAAGGTTGTTCTCCTTGAGGCCGGACGCCCGCAATCCAGCGCGAATTTCAGCGAGCACACTCCAGCGTTCGAACTGAAGTATCGCAACCTCGCGCCGGAAATTGTCCGCAAAACTCGCCCCATTCAATCGCAGATGGGGGATGTTTGCAACGAATATACCCAAGACTGGTTCGTAAACGACATAGAAGAACCCTACACCGCGCCCGCGGACAAACCATTCAACTGGCTGGGCCGCTTACGCATGACCGGTGGCCGCACCAACGTCTGGGGTCGCGTGTCGCTACGTTTCAGCGACTGGGACTTCAAAGCCGCTTCCCACGATGGCTACGGCGAAGACTGGCCGATCAGCTACAAAGACATCGCGCCCTATTACGATCTGGTGGAAAAGTATGTAGGAATCACTGGAATGGCAGAGGGACTCGAGGAGTTGCCGGATGGCCAATTCCAGCCGCCCATGGCGCTGAACTGCCAAGAATCAGTCTTTCGCGATCGCCTGAAACAAAAGATGGGCCGCACCGCCACACTCACGCGTTCAGCGAACCTCACCCGATCGTTGAATGGCCGCGGCCCATGTCACTATTGCGGCCCGTGCGAACGGGGCTGCGTCACCAAGTCTTACTTCAATTCCGCTTTCACCACTGTCGCCGACGCACTCAAGTCCGGGAATTGTACTTTGATTTCGAACGCCATGGCCTTCAAAGTTCTGATGGATCCGGACCGCAATCGCGCGCGCGGCGTTCTTTACATCGACCGAGTCACGCGGGCGCCGCGCGAAATTCAAGCGCGCGCCATCATCTTGTGCGCGCAATCGCAAGAATCCACCCGCATCCTTTTAAACTCGGCAAATTCCCAGTATCCCAATGGCCTCGCGAACTCCAGCGGCGTTCTCGGCCACTACCTCATGGCCCACGTACGCAGCGCCGGTGGCAGGGGCGAATTTCCCGAGCTTGCTCCAGCGCCTTCCTTGAGCGCTCCCGTCAAACCCTTGGGGATTTATATCGTCCGCTTTCGCAACCTGAAAGGCAGCCCGCCCTTCGAAAAATTCCTCCGCGGTTATGGCTTTGAATCCGACAGCAGTTTCGATTTCAACTGGGGGGCTCCGGGTTTTGGCGAACCTTATAAGAAGGCGCTTCGTGAACCACGCAGTGAGTTCAGTATCACCGGTTTCGGCGAAGTCTTACCTCGCTGGGACAACTTTGTGGAAATCGACAAGGAACTAAAGGATGTCTACGGTATCCCGGTCTTAAAGATTCACATGTCCGACGGCGAGAACGAGAAAGCCATGATCAAGGACATCGCTGAATCTGCGGGAGAGATGCTCGAGGCTGCGGGGGCCAAAAACATACGCACTCGCGCGAATCCCTCAGCGCCGCGCTGGGCTGTTCACGAAGCCGGCGTCGCCCGCATGGGCACCGATCCCAAGAAGTCTGTGCTCGATCAATTTCAGCAAACCCACGATATCAAGAATCTTTTCGTAATGGATGCCTCAGGGTTTACTTCCAATCCCTGCCAGAATCCTACTCTGACCATCATGGCTCTGTGCGTGCGCTCATGCGATCACCTGATGGACGAGATGAAGCGCAGCAACATTTAGTCTCACTTCGCCTGTGGAGCGCGGTCCAAAATCTCTTCTTTCGCTGGATCCCAGTAAAGTTTCTTGCCCGTCCAGTAAGATTCCGCCGCCATCATGCACGCGACCGAATGTCCGAAGCCATCCTGCACGGTCGCGATGGGCTGCTGCCGCGTACGAACGCACTCGAACCAGTTCGCCATGTGCCCGACGGACATGTCATCGATCGCCATCGGCGCCAGCTCTTTGTCACCCGGCAGTTGAATGTATCTCGCCCGCCGCTGCTTGTCGATCTCCGAATTGTCCTCGTGGTTGCCTTTTTCTTCCACAACCTGGTAGCGCGGGCTGCCCTCGTCGCCTATGTTAACCAGCGTTGCCTTCTTGCCCATGTAGCGCGTGTACCCCGGGGAATCATTCCCAAAACTCGTCGCGTAACTGACCAAGAATCCCTTCGGATATTCCAGCAGCGCCTGAAACGTGTCCGGATTTTCCCGTCCGTCACGCCAGGCAAATATTCCGCCGTGTGCCATAACCGACCGTGGCACGCGATCGTCCATAAAATAGTGCACTAGGTCGATCCCGTGGCTCATCCATTGGTCGGCAATTCCGCTCGAAAACTCTTTGTACAGCCGGAATTCGAAATATATACGCGGATCGAACGGCCGTCGCGGTTTGGTCATCAGCCATTCCCCCCAATCCGTGTCCGCCTCGCGGATCTGCGCCACTTCTTTCCGTCCGCGCCACCGCGGACCATGATAGTTCCACACGATCTCGATCTTGCTCACTTGTCCTAGTGCACCACTCCGCACTACCTCAAACGCCGCTTTCTGATATGGCTCACTTCGATGCTGCGTCCCCACTTGCACGATCAAGTTGCGGGTCACCACCGCATCGCGCGCAGCCTTCACCTCGGCCAGCACGTTACCCATCGGTTTCTCAACGTACGCGTCTTTGCCTTCTTCGGCTGTCAGCTTCAGGATCGCCGAATGGGAATGCTCGGGCGTGGAGATCAACACTGCGTCCACATCCTTCAGCGCGAGCAAATCTTCCACATGTTGCATCGCTCGCGGCTCCCTGCCGTAATACTTCCCATTCGCCGTGCGCGCCTTGTCCCGGTTCACTGACCATAAATCGCAGACGGCGGTCATATCTACGTTATGGCTATCCTTCAACCGCCCCGCAATCTCAGTCAGTTCACCCCCGCGGTCTCCGATTCCGATGTGGCCCAGGGAGATGCGATCATTCGCGCCGACAATCCGAGCGTAAGACAACGCGGTGCTCCCGAAAGCCGCGCTACCGGCAATCACCGTGGCTGTTTTGCTAAGGAATGCTCTGCGGTTCATATCTCCTCCTGCTTTGCCCATGGTCGCCTCTTTTGATCAAATTGAAAAAGCGCGGAGGTGTAGTGCCGAGCCCCTCTAGGGGCTATAGACCCACACATCTTGATGGTTCGCCACAAACGAACTTGTTATGATACAAGAAACGAAGCCATACGCGCCGATCGCCGGGCCGCCGAAGTAGCCGCCCCTCGCCATGCACGGCACAATGAAGAAGGGATGCGGACCGACTTATCTATCGATGATCGCTCGCGTATCTCGACGCCCACAAGGATCGAACCAAGCGAACCATTGCCGCCAT
>CAMLCX010000049.1 GCA_946478635.1 uncultured Pseudomonadota bacterium | reverse complement strand
CCCAGCAATGCCGCGGGCAAACGAACTGCGGTTTCTTGAAAAATGTTGCCGGCGCCGTAACACGTCGACAAAGGCGTACAACTCGTATTAGGCGGTGGTGTTGGATCCGCCGCCGCAATACGCGCCCCCTCACGAACCGCGTTCTGCGCTATATGACTGGTGTAAAACGCCAGGCCAAAATCAGCGGGAATCCAGGCAATGATGATGAGCAAAAGGAATACGAGAGTGAACTCGACCAGCGCCTGGCCTTTATTCTTCGCGCAAAGTCCTAGCAATTCGGTACATCGGAAGCAGTTAGCGAGTAAACTCCTAAATTTGTTTTTCGTTTCCATGGTCTTCACCTCTTTCTTGCCTTGGTGAAAACACCCCTCTCTCTTGTTAAAACCTAACCGATCTGGCTCAAGCGGGTGTCCTTCAGATCGTCGATCTCGGAGACTTCCGCAAGAGAAATTTCAAACTGGTCGCCGAGCTCGGTGCGTGACTTTCGGATCGTGCCGTTGGGCAACTCGAGCACGCTGTAACCGCGCAGATGAATCGCGCTGATGCGGTACGGCGCCAGGCCGGAAATCAAACCGACGACTTCATGACTTTTCGTCAGGAAGACCACGTCGATGGGGAATTTCATGCCGATGGTATGGATCCCCTTGCTTGGCATCAGCCACAGCGCCTCTTCCGGCCCCAGGTGCGACCGCTTCAATAGCCCTACCAGGCGGGTGACGAAATTATCCGCCTTGCGTACCTTGGTGGCGAGCCAAGTCTGTTTGGTTAAGTTAATGACCGGCATGTCATTATCCGTTCATCGGATCCGCGAGCATCTTGATCAACCCGAGCCCCGGAGGGCCGAGAAGGATGATAAAAATCGCCGGCAAAATAAAAAATACCAGCGGAAAAATCAGCTTGATGACGGTCTTACGCGCCGCCTCTTCGGCCGCCTGGCTGCGCTTGTCGCGCATGGTGTCGGCGTAGACGCGCAGGGATCGCGAGATACTGCCGCCCATCTCTTCGGTCTGTGTGAGAAAGGTCACCAGGGATTTGAATTCATCGAGACCGACTCGCTCGGCGAGCCGCGTGAGCGCGTCTTTACGCGCGGCGCCCGCCTGCATCTCCTGCGTGGCCAACAGCAACTCTTCGCCGAGCGCCAGGTTTTGCGCGTTTTGCTCTCTTCCAACGCGGTTCAAGGCCGCGTCCACACCCATGCCGGCTTCGACGCAGACGACGATCAAGTCGAGCGTGTCCGGCAGCGTCTCTTTCATCTGGAGAACTCTGGCGCGCGATTTCCGAAACACCGTGAGAAACGGCAACATGTAGCCAACAGCGGCGCCAACGCCGATGAGCAATAATAAGTCGCTCATCGTGGCTTTGGAGGACAGCGCGACGAATAATCCGCCGAAGGCAAAGGCGATGCATAAAAATATCCGCAGCCCCCAAAAGATTCTGACCGCTCGATTACCCCGGTAGCCGGCCTGATGCAGCCGCTGGCTGATCATCGTAAGGCGGTCGGGCAATTCCCGGTCGCCGAAAAAGAAATTGGCGATGCGCTCCCAAAAGGTCGTCTCCTCTTCCTCGTGCAGGCGGATGGGCGCTCGGGTCGTCCCGGACTGCACACCGATGCTTTCGAGACGGCGCTGGATGGCGTCCTCGGAAACCGGCGCTCGTGAAGCAAAGACAAAATAGACAATCGCCGAGATCAAGCCAAAGAATCCAACCGCAATCAAAAGTTCCATACGATTTCTCCTAGATATGGATTTTGATGACCTTGCGGAATACCAGGATTCCGACAACCTCTAGGACCAGGGCCGTCGCCAGCATGGCCCGGCCCGTCGGATTTTGCAGCATTTCGTTCATCATTACGGGTTCACGTATAAACATAAAGACAGCGAGAAACGGCGGCACCGAGCACACGGTCCAGGCGCTGATGCGGTTTTGCGCCGTCAGGCTCTTGATCAACCGCTCGATGCGGAAACGGTCGCGGATAATATTCGAAAGCTTTGTCAGCAATTCGGCCAAGCTGCCGCCGACCTCGCGCTGGACCATAAGCGCGGTGTTGAAAAGGCGCACTTCCGGTAGATTCATGCGCTCCTCGAATTTCTTCAGCGCCTCCGCCAATGGCAATCCGAGGTTAACTTCCTCGATAAAAACCGAAAACTCGGTCCCCATCGGATCGGGCATTTCCCTGGCGACAAAAACCATCGATTGGGTCAACCCCATACCGGCCTGAAGACTCTGGCTGATCATGTCGAGACCGTCGGGGAATTGCTCGAGAAATTTCCTGAGCCGCTTCCAGATGATGATCTGCAGGTACATCAGCGGGGCAAACAGCGCGATCAAAGCAAAAATGATGGAAACCGCGATGGGCTGGCCAATGATCGCGGTCAAAAAGAAAGTCACCCCGCCGGCACCGACCGAGCACAGCAGGAACATGCCGGGAGTCATATCCACGTTCGCCCGCTCGAGCCTCAGGTCGATGCTGTGGATAATCTTGACCTGCGAGAGCAAGCGATTGACCCAGGGGATTTCGCTATAAACCGAAGTCTTGAGAATGCTCTGCACTTCCGCTCTCGTGGCGTTATCCATCCGGCCGATGGTCGTCAGCCGTCGCTTGATCCTCGCTTCCGGCGTGTCCTGCACCGCCATCGGCAGCATGAACAGGATAACGATCAGCGAAACCGCGGAAAGAAAGGCAAATATACTGATGACGAGTAAGCTCATAGCGCCCTTCTCTTCGCTCCCAAGGAAACCGGCAGAAAATGTGAATTCGGGATTCGAAAGCCGTAACGCTCCAACCGATCCATGAAGGACGGCATGACGCCGGTGGCTACGAACTCGCCGACAACCTTGCCGTTTTCAACGCCGCGCTGCTCGAACTTGAAGATCGTCTGGGTCGTGATCGTGTTGCCTTCCATGCCGGTCACTTCGGCAAATTCGACTACTTTTCTGCTGCCGTCGCTCAAGCGCGTCAGCTGGACAATGACGTCGATGGCCGAGGCAGCCTGCTCACGCAGCGCTCTTTCCGGCAACGCAATGCCGGCCATGAGCATCATCGTTTCGAGACGGGAAAGCGCATCGCGCGCGCTATTGGCGTGAATGGTGCTGATCGATCCGTCGTGACCGGTATTCATCGCCTGCATCATGTCGAGCGCTTCGCCGCCGCGCACCTCGCCGATGACGATCCGATCCGGCCGCATGCGGAGCGCGTTGCGCACCAAGTCGCGAGCCGTCACGGACCCCTGGCCTTCGATGTTGGGCGGCCGGGTTTCCAGCCGCACCACATGTTCCTGTTGCAGCTTTAGTTCGGCGGAGTCTTCGATCGTGACGATTCGTTCGTTTTCCGGAATGTAATTCGACAAGCAGTTGAGCAGTGTGGTCTTGCCGGCGCCGGTGCCGCCGGAAACGATCATGTTGAGGCGTGATTTGACGCACGCCGCCGCCACTTCCGCCATTTGGGGCGGTATGGAGTTAAACTGGATAAGATCGTTGACCGTAAGCCGCTCCACACCGAAACGCCGAATGGAAAGAATCGGCCCGTCGAGAGCAAGCGGCGGAATGATCGCATTGACGCGGGAGCCGTCGGCTAACCGAGCGTCGACCATCGGCGAACTTTCGTCGACGCGCCGGCCCACCCGGGTAACAATACGTTCGATGATTTGCATCAGATGCGCATCGTCGCGAAAACGCACATCGGTCTTCTCGAGCTTGCCGTAGCGCTCGACGTAGATCTGGCTCGACGAATTGACGAGAATATCGGAAATCTCCGGATCCTTCATCAGCGTCTCGAGCGGACCCAGGCCAAAGACCTCGTGCTGCACTTCCATGACCAGCCGGTCGCGGTCGGCGCGGCTCAGAGGAATGGCCTCGGCCATGACCATGTCTTCGAGAATGCGGCGAATCTCGACCCGGACCCGCTCCATCTCCAGATTGGAAAGTTTGGACAGGTCGAGAGTGTCGATCAGCCGGCGATGGATGCGCAGGCGCAGATCCTGCAGGATGACATCGGGATTGGTCGTTTGCAGCGAGCGGAGCGGCCCCCGGGGCCCGTCGCCGGCGCTTCTGTCGGACTCCCGACGATCCTTGTCGCTATCAAAAGATGGATTCTTCATTGCACTTGCCCCTTACTTTGTTAACCCGCGTACGGGCGGCAGGAGCCGCCCAAAAAAACTGGATCTCTTTTCCTCGGCTGCTTCACCGCGAGACGAGCCTGAAAACATGAATGTGCTCACCACTGAATCGGTCAAACCCACGTAGCTCTTGGCAATGTCCGATCTGGCATCACACTCCTGAATAGACAAGCCCTGGTTGACAGCGGCAATCGCTACGGGATAGTTGTTCGGCAGAGTCCAAAACACCTTGACACCCAGCGCTTTCTCCACGGACTCCAACGTCATCAACTTGCTTTTGACGTAGCGATTGAGAATCAGGCGGATCTTCTTCTCGTAGATCCCCATGCGCTCAAATAGCTCCAGCGCGCGGTGCGCGCTCTTGAGCGAGGGCACGTCCATTTCCGTGATGAACAAAATCAAGTTCGCCTTATCCAGCACCAGCGCCAGCATGTCGTCGAACTCTTTAGGCGTATCCACCACGACAAAATCAAAGGACTGCGCCAAAAGGTCGAGAATCTCCTCGATGTCGGCCGGCATTATTCGCCGCGCGTCCTCGGCATAAAAAGGCTCGGCGAGCACCCGAATGCCGGACGCATGTTTGACCAGCGAGCCATCGAGAAACAGCGGATCGATACGCTTGAGATTCTTGACCAGATCCAGGATGGTATAAGAGGCATCGATATTGAGAAAACTGGTGACCGAACCAAATTGCAGCACCAGGTCGACCAAGCAAACGGATTTGTTCTGGGCGACGAGACAGGCCGCCAAATTGGTCGCGGCCGTAGTCGAACCCACGCCGCCTTTGTTGGAGGAAACCGCGACAATATGGCCGCGCTCGCTCGACTTTGACGTGTGAACGTCGACTTTTTTACGGATGGAGTCGAAGGACTTTAGGACTTCGGTCCAATTGAACGGTTGAGTCAAAAACTCCTCGGCGCCGGAACGCATGGCGCGTAAAATCGCGTCGGGCGCTCCGGTCGGCGACGTCATCACCAAGCGCACGTTTAGGAGCCTCAGCTTGATCTGCTCTGCAACGTTAAAGGCGCGCTCCGGGTCGAGATTGATATCGACGACCGCGACCAGGGGGCCGCTGCGAGTCTTGAGCGCGTCAAAAGCCTCGCCGTAATTGTACACTCTAGGCTCGACGGAAACGGAAGGCTCCCGC
The DNA here is from genome assembly GCA_946478635.1 of uncultured Pseudomonadota bacterium. The sequence goes on along the minus strand of CAMLCX010000049.1, from coordinate 10,798 downwards.
TCAAGCTGCTGCTTCAACGAGGCCAACGCCAGGCTATCTTCGCCGATCAAGACTATTGGAAGTTTCATTGACATCGCGCTAACTCAACCGTTGCCCTTTCCTTCATTCAATCACGGAATCGAAGCGCCACGCGCAGGCCGCTTTTCCTCCGGGCCGCCCGGCACCGGCACCTGACGGATATCCGGGTCATCGTATTTTTCAATTGAAGGAAGCGTCGGCTTCTCGCCCACCTTCATGGTGCGAACAATGCGCGGCGTGATAACGAAGACAAGCTCCGTTTCCCTATTTTGAAATCGAGTACTTCTAAAGAGTGCGCCCAATATTGGAACGTCGCCAAGGATCGGAACTTTGCTCAAATCTTTGAGAATATCCCGCTTTAACAATCCGCCGATAATAAGACTCTCGCCCTCTTTCATTTCCACGCGGCTCAAAGTCCTATTCACTTTAAGCTCTGGAAACCCGTTGACTAAGACTCCATCCGGCTCGCTAACTTCAGGAAAAACCCGAAGATCAATCCGATCCGACCATGTGATCACAGGCACGAAGTCTAAACGGACACCAAAAGCTTTATACTGAACGGTGGATGAATCCGCCAGGGTTTGAACGATGGGAAACTCACCACCGGACAGAAAACCGCCCGACCGACCGTTTTTGATCACAAGCCTTGGTTGCGCCAGCACTTCGGCGATATCCTTGTTCTGCAACATTCGATAGAGCGCTACGAGCGAATAGGCGCCATTGATATATGTGAAGGCGCCAGTGGGTGCACCCAAAAATGCGGGTAAACCAACCGTTGGGTTAGAGCCACTGTCGGACACCGAGCCTAGGGCGGTTGTGGACGATCGGACTTGGGTCGGTCCGCTGTAGCGAAAATTAAAACCGATTTCTCGTGCCTTCGTCATCGAGATCTCGGCAACGATGACATCCAGCTCTATCTGGCGTATTTCTCTAATAACCAGCAAATCCACGAGGCCTTCGATTTTCCCCTTGTCGGGAAATCTGTACACGGAGGATAGGTCCACGGCATCTTCAAACCCGCCAAAACTCGATCCCCCGGCCGACGGCAGGATCGCCTTTGGGGTATTTACGACTACAGTCGATCCCGGAGGAGCAATTGTCGAAGGGGGTTTTGGTGGTATATACGTCAAGACCATTTCCAGAACCTTATCGTAGACCGTCTCATTGGCGACCTCACCGCGCAAGACCACCGACGGACCGGAGGTGGAAATTTCAACTTTCTCATTGGGAAAAACAGATCGCAGCTGACTGCGCATCGCAGCGATATCGGGCGCAACGACCAAATCGTAATTGGTTACCTCGCCCTTTTCGTCGAAAATAATCAGCGATGTGGTACCAATCGCCTTGCCGTTGATTAACAACTGACTCGGCGCTACCACCAAGACGTCCGCCACTGCCGGCTGCGAGACGGAAACACGTTTGGCCCGTTCGGCCAAACGAAAAACCATCGATTTGTTAACCGTGACGGTAATCGCCGGCGCGGTCTGCGGCTGCGCCCCTGCCACGGACACGCCGCAAATAAATAAAATGAACGCCGCTAAATTGACTACTTTATTTAGCCGCCCCCGGACTAAACAATAGTGCCTCATGAAGTCTCCCCTTCCCATTTAGAATTCCACCACAGTTCGAGCGCTACCCTGAATGACCTCCACTCTATGCTTGTCGGGCGCAGCCGCCACCGCCGGGCCGCCCGCTTTGCGCGGCGCCGCGGCAAGCGACAACAAATCTCGCTTATTGCTGCCGATGGTCGCCAACTGAGCGTCATCGCCGAGTCCTCTGAGCGCAAGTACGATCGAACCTTCCTGCGTCGCCAGCGACAATTTCTCGGCTTCCTCCGGCGTCACCTCCAGAGTGATCGAACGCGCCAGTTGCGGCTTGCCGTCTTTCTGCTCGGTGCTTTGGGCAACCGACAAAACCCGCTTATTTTGCATAACGATCTTGGAGATCTTCGTGTCCTGGCCGCCACTTAAAGATGTGGTGAGAATTATGTCGACGCGGTCGTCGGGAACAATAAACCCGCTAACGCCGACGATTTCGTTGACACTGAGAGCCAAGGCCCGCTTGCCCGCCTCCAAGCGCACGGTGAGACCGGCGCCTTCGCCAGCAAGACGCGACTCAAGAATGGGTTCATTGGCCATAATCTTTACCCGGTTGACCTTGCCCACCACCTGCTGAGGAGATGAAAATGCTCCGGCAGGAATGGAAGATTTCGGCCAGGGGATCGTTTTGATGAGCCCCTTCTTCAAGGCTTCGTCATTCAGCGTCGTTCCCGGAGGAATATCCTGTGCGGCAACGACGATGTCTTGATTTGACGCGCGCAACGAATCCGCCTCTCTTTGCTGCTGGCTGAGAAAATTGTAAATGCCGTAGGCCGCAATTAGTCCAAAAAATACCGCCACCACTAATGCGATCTTCAATCTATTCTGCATAGCTACTCCTCATCGCGTGTGTTTATTTGACAAACAATTACTCCGAAGGGTCTTAACATCCGGCTCAAAAAAATACTCCACACTTAAAATCCTGCCCACTGCCCGCTCGGGTCGACGTAATATGCGATTATTGTTCCAACCGCAAAGGCAACACCCCACGGCACGGAACCACCACTTTCACGACTGCGGACATGAACAGGATCGGGCAACACCTGCCCCAAACTGAGTACCGCATTTTTTATGTCAACCCAGAAGGCTTTGAAACGAGTAAAGCTTGCCAATCCCGCCGCCAGATATCCGACGGCAATAACACCAGCGACCAGCGCAGAATAGAAAAATACCCGCGGTAGCCAAGAAATGCCCAGGAGAGAGCCCACAACGCCAAAAAATTTAACGTCCCCGGCACCGATCCAACCCAACGCGAAAGGAAGTAGGAGCACTGCGATTCCAACGAGGAATCCCGCGATACTGCCGAACAAAAAACTGGCACCTTGGATTGCGTTCAATGTCACACCGCAAAACAGCCCTGTGGCGATCAGCCAATTTGGTATTCTTCGAGTCTTAAGGTCAAAGAATGCCGATAGGCCACTCACCAGCAAAATCAATGCATCTAAAACCAATTTGTTTAAAACGCCATTATTAACTGCCGAAGGGTACACTTCATCAAAAATCTTGTCAATTGAATTTGTAGTAGCTGAACAGCAAGAGTAAGGTAGCCCAGAAGGATTATTCCCTTCCAGGCCACCTTACCTCACATCCAAAACCTAACAGACCCAGTCTTACGACCCGGAAGAACAGCCCGACGGATCATTAACGCAGTTGGTGACCTTACTCCAGCCGCTAGCAAGCTGACTACCGATGTTAGTATTCTTGATGGCGACCCAGAACACCAAGGCCACCAAAACGACGATCAACGTATATTCGACCAAACCTTGACCATCCTCTTCAACTACCAAACGCTTTAGAAGCTCCATGAATCACTCACCCCCTTCCTTTTTTGAGCTATTTGAATTTCCTTTTCGATCAGCGTACCGCTTGGGTGAGCATGTTATGTGCCAAAATGCAGATGCCTGAAATTTAACGTAATTCCGACTTGGGTTTGGTCCGCAAACGGGGTTCAACTTGACAAATCTGACAGCTCTGCTGATTTAGGTGTCACAAAGTGCGCAGGTCCAGTTCCCAGACCAGAGATTTGGCCGATGCCACGGCGAGATGCTTAATTCGAACGGGAAGTGTACAGAAGTGGGCGGATCTTGTTAAGTTTTAGTTCCAGACGAGCAAGGCTCGAATTTCCAAGTTTTCGTTCCCTTACCCTATCCCGCCAAATAGCCTTGGTATAAGGTATACGAATTGCTAGGACAAAGCGCGACTGGTTTACCTGTTCAAATGAAATGCAGCTCATATTACAAGAATTAGAGTCTCGTGCACAAAATACGTTATAGGGATATAGAACCAATGAATTCCGACCAAAACGATAACTCTCCGCTTACGGTCCTGGTGATCGAAGACCATCCGGACCAGCGAGATTTGCTTGCGATAGTCCTGCAGCGAGAAGGATACCGCGTGATCACTGCCGCCAACGGTCTGGAAGCTCTCGAAAAACTCGAAACAGAGAAAGTCCAAATTGCTTTGTCCGATATCATGATGCCGAAGATGGATGGCTTCGAGCTGATCAAGCAAATGCGCGGCAATCCGAGATTGAAAAGCATCTATTTAATTCTTATTACGGCAAGAATACAGGAAGGCGATCGGGTCCGCGGTTTAGATCTGGGAGCGGATGATTACATCACAAAACCATTTTCATTTTCTGAATTGTTGGCGCGTATCCGCGTTGGCTCGCGCGTCGTTCAATACCAACAACATCTCGAATACCAGACCCAGGTCGATTCTTTGACGGGGCTGTTTAATCGGCGCGCCTTCGAGAACAAGATTAACGAAGAATTCGAGCGCTCCAAACGCTATCACAACCCATTATCGGTGCTGCTTCTGGACATTGACAATTTCAAGACCATCAATGACACCTACGGGCATCATGGCGGCGACGCCGCCCTGGTTAGGATTTCTGAGACGTTCCGCGAGAAAACACGGCAGAGCGATTTCCCGTCGCGATACGGCGGCGAAGAATTTGTGCTAATTTTGCCCGAGACGGACCAGGATAGCGCGTTGCAAGTTGCAGGTAAGATTCACGACTCGATTCGCGCATCGTCATTTGGCACGACGGCGCGGCCGTTTTCGCTTACTGTCAGCATCGGCGTAAGCTCGACCTCCGCTCGATTCTATTCGAGCTGGCGTGAATTGGTCGAGGACGCCGACCGTGCCCTTTATATAGCGAAAAACGCCGGCAAGGACCGCGTAGAAATTTGGCAGCCTGAAAAAAAAACCAGTGACATCCACCCACCTTCTGCCCATCTCTAGGTTCCCATGTACAAACGCATCCTCGTTCTTGCGGCTCTTGCCTGCATTGCATTAGCCGCGGGGACCGCGGTATTGGCAGCCGATGGCCCTGCGCTCTGGAGATCGGGGCTGCAAGTCGCTCAGCCGCGTGATTCTTCACGCCAACCGTCCAAGTCTTCCCGCCCGGAGGACATGGTGGCCGATCACTTGAACTCTTTGCAGATTTTGGTGGGCAACAATAGTGAGCTTTTTATCTATGGGGCAATCGCCGGCTTCGGCATTCTTATGATGGGCCTGGCGATCGGCAACGCTTCGCATTCAAGAAGTAAAACCGACGCTCAGGTCCAGCAGCTGAAACAGGAAAAAGAAAAAGCGGAAAATCTTGCAAAGCTGAAAGCAGAATTTCTCAATCAAGTTTCCCACGAGTTGAGAACACCCTTGGCCGTCATCATCGGCTACATCGAATGCATCACTGACGGACTCTATGGAGATATCGCACCCAAGCACCAGGAGATTCTTCAGGTCGTCGCCAAACAATCGACACACCTTAAGAATATGATCGATCAAATCTTGATCTATTCCCGACTCGAAGCGGGGAAACAACCGATCCGTGTAGAAGAGCTAAATCTGACAAGAGTTCTCGGCGACTTGAAGGACACTTTTGAGTTTCTTTGCCGGCAGAAAGGCCTCGAGCTTCGCTGGGACATTCACCGCGAATCGGTTTCGGTTCGGAGCGATGCCACCCGTCTAAAGGAAGTTATCAGCAATCTGTTACAAAACGCCGTCAAATACACCGACAAGGGCGCAATAACCGTGCGAACGGAAAAATTGTCGGGCAATTCGATCATGGTCGAGGTCGAGGACAGCGGCATGGGCATCTCGGAAACTCATTTGGCAAGCATCTTTGAGCCCTTCATGCAGGTGCACAAAACTTCGTCGGAAAACTCGCGAGGCGGGATTGGTTTGGGTTTGAGCATCGTGAAGAAGCACCTGGAACAAATTGGCGGGACCATCAGTGTCAAGAGCGAACTGGGCAAAGGTTCTACGTTTCGCGTCATTTTGCCGCGACACTACGATAAGCAAAAATCCCGAACGAGCAGGTTCTTCGGTTGGACAGGGTTCGGCGCCAGCAAGCCACATCCCGGCGTGTCGTCGCCAGCGGAAGCGCAGGGGCACAAGAGCGCAAACACAAGCCACGCAATCGGCTAGGGTTGCACGGTCACGAATCTCGCTCCCATTTAATAACAGCTGCGGCAAGACTAGACATGAATCCCACCATGGCTGGCGAAACCGTCATCTCTCCGTCCCACACAAACTCCGTTGCCACGATGATATTGCCGTCGATCGGCAACATGGTCTTTGTCTCGGTGCTGTTTGTCCTTGTGTTCAGTTCCGGCCAGGGTCTTCTCGGCGATGGCGACACGGGTTACCACATCCGAACGGGAGAGTTGATCGCGGAAACCTGGCAGATTCCTAAGGTAGATCCCTATTCATTTCACAATCCGCCCCTTAAATGGACCGCGCACGAATGGTTGTCGGAAGTGATCATGGCGGTGATTTACAAAGCCGCGGGATTGACCGGAGTCGTTCTTTTTTTTGCTTCGTTGCTTGCTTTCATACACTGGCTACTCTTTCAAATGCTGCGAAGACGATCCAATGACATCTTTCTGTGCGCGGTGGTCACATTACTCGCGACCGCGGCCTCCTCGACCCACTGGCTTGCTCGTCCGCACGCTTTTTCTCTGCTCCTCACGCTGGTTTGGTGCACGCTTCTCGACCGGTTTCAGTACAGAGACCGGAGCACTCTCTGGTATTTGCCGCCGCTTATGTTGGTTTGGGTCAATCTTCACGGCAGTTTTATCATCGGGCTCGTCTTCCTGCTGATCTATTTAGTCGGCAACGGCTTCTATGCGCTCACTTGCGGCGGAACAAGACGGGCGGCGCACAGCCGCAAAGCAAAATCACTCGCCATGGTATTTCTAGCGGCGCTCCTAGTCTGTCTCATCAACCCATATGGTTGGGAGATTTTGCTGTTTCCTCTACGCCTTACCTCTGACCGCTTCGTTATGGATCATGTCACCGAGTTTTTATCGCCGAATTTTCACGACGTGTTACCGTTCAAATACATGCTGTTGTTAACGATCAGCGCATTGGCCTTGTCGCGCACGCCTCTCAACGTGATTGAGGTGTCGCTCCTTGTGTTAGTGTCGTACATGGCGCTTTATTCGGCGCGCCATGTCTCCCTCTTCGCTATTGTCGTCTCGCCCATACTCCTAAGAAACCTGGAAACGATCCTGAACCAGTTTCCCGACGGAATTTTGCAGTTATACCGAAAGCGTGTTGAAAACTTGCTGTCCATCGACCGGAGCGTGAAGGGATTTCTTTGGCCGGCGGGCAGCATCGCCTTGATGGTTGGTTTGGCCATGGCGGGAAGCATCGCATACGACTTCGACGCGGCAAAATTTCCAGTCGCCGCGGTGGCATTTTTGAAAAACGAGCGAATTTCAGGAAACATGTTCAACAACGACGAATTTGGCGACTATTTAATCTACGCAGCTCCCGCTTATCGCGTGTTCATGGATGGTCGCTCGGATATGTATGGGGAAAAACATGGCGGCGCCTACCTACAGGTCGCCAACGCCCTGCCGGGCTGGAAAACTGTCCTGGACAATTACAAGATCACCTGGGTCTTCTTTGACACCGAATCGCCGCTCACAGCGGCGCTGCGAGAACAATCGGAATGGCAGCCGATTTATTCAGACCGGGTTGCGACAATTTTCGTAAAAAAAATTCCCGCTCACGGCCCACTACTGCAAAAATACGCCTCCGTTTCCATACCCCCGAGATAAGCATAACCCGCAAGAATATTCTTCCGGCGACAAGAGAGGAAAGTAGAGGACATTTCCGTCTCTAATCGCATGGCAAGGCCGGAAGCTCAACAACAACGAAGATCCACGATATGAGCCGGAAATCGAAAGGACTTGCCATTTCTTGCTGACAATTCTGTCGCGTTGTCGGTCTGTTTTTCCGTCTTGTCTCTGGAGATCCATACAAAAGATGACCTGGAGAGCACTAAGTGCCCGCAAGCTCAACGCCGGTCAATGGCACGGCCATTGCTCGTTCCCCCGTCGAACTGTGGGGCGTTCGCCGGAGCAACTTGTCGCGAAGATTGAAATAGCACTACAACGCATTGCCCCGCTTTCGAATCGCTACAATGGATTATCAAGTCTCAAACCCCGGCAATTCGGAATTCGAAGTGCGCGTGCGTCAGGCAATTCGTACGGCCAGGAACAGCCTCCCCCAAGTCGCGGTGCTCGTCTTTTCGTTCGACAATACAACCAATCAGTTGTGCCTCAACGATAAGGACCTGCTAGGTTTTCAGAGCTCGGTCCTGATGCGGTTAAGGGGCGGGTTGCGTGAATCGGATTCCGTGGCCTTGCTCGCTAACGGCCACTTGGGAGTGCTTCTGCAATCCGTCCAGGGGCCCCAGGATTTGGATCTAGTCATTAACCGTTTACTGGGCAGAATCGACGAACCGGTGCAGATCAACAACGTTTCTGTGCCGCTCGAGCCCCGCATCGGCAGCGCGCTCTTTCCAGAAAACGGCGATAGCGTAGAGAGTCTTCTCGAATATGCCGAGATCGACCTGGCCGCCACGCCGGGCAGCTGCAAACCGAATACGGTCTTCACCACGCGCGCGCGCGGCCTTTTCAGCCCGCGTCAATGGATGACCGAGTTGCGCCAGGCGATTGTCAGCGACCAGTTATTTCTCACCTTTCAACCAAAAGTAGAGCTTTCAAAAGGAGCGATAACGGGAGTCGAGGTGTTGCTTCGCTGGCAGCATCCGGAGCACGGAATAATCGTACCCGATCAATTCATTCCGGTGGCTGAACGCACGGGATTGATCATCCCATTAACCCTTTGGGTCCTTCAACAATCGCTCATCCAATGCAAGCAATGGAATAAAATGGGTCTCGACATTGGCGTGGCGGTGAATCTGACGATGTGGAATCTTGAAGCCCAGGAACTACCCGAGCAAGTCGAAGCGTTGTTGCGTGACACCGGCGTAGCGCCGAGCAAATTGGAACTGGAAATCACCGAAACCAGCATCATGAGCGATCCCCAGCGAGTGATAAGAACGTTAAATCAGATCCGCCAGCTTGGCGTGCGCTTCGCAATCGATGACTTTGGCACCGGATACTCCTCCTTCGCTTATCTTACGAAGTTACCGGTGTCGTCGATAAAAATAGACAAATCCTTTGTGCAAAATATCGAGCGTGACCGGGACAGCTCCGTCATCGTCAAGTCGATTATTGATTTGAGCCACAACCTCAATTTGAAAGTCGTCGCCGAAGGGGTGGAAACGATCACTGCAAAGAAAATGCTAACCGCATTCCAATGCGATGACGGGCAGGGATACTATTTCTGCAGGCCGATTCCCGCCGAGGCAATGACAAAATTCTTGCTGCACCCTAGCGATGCCGCCAAGAATGCGACGTTCATCGCTCAGCCTCCCGCCGAAAAAGCTGCATCCTTGATACCTAGCTACAACCCGGCCGCATAACGGACGCAATTCTAGTGTAGTGTCTCACGCTGTTGATACTTTATCCAACGTGTAGTCTCCGCCAAGGACCTACCGTGGCGGAGCTGCAATCGAACCTCGGAATATCTCCCGCAAAGGCGCCAAGGTCGCAAAGGTCGGATAAGATAAAAACAATTAGGTTTTAAGATTTCCTCGCGAATTATTCCGAACTTGGCGTGCTTTGCGCCTTGGCGGGAGTGTATTCCCGACTGTTCGATCATTTCCACCTTTGTTCTGGCGAACCATAAGCAACTTCATTTAAGAGTCACTACACTAGCTAGGACGCCGTGGCGCGGGTCAAATGTACGCTTGACTTCATGGCCGTAACTGCGCACAATAGGCTAGTTTTTTATTAAAATGACCCGATCAAAGAAAGGATTACGACCATGAAGCGAAGATGGGTTTATGGAATATCGGCAGCGATCTTGGCCGTAGCAATTTTAGTAACGCCACTTACCGCTCGCGCCCAATCCAGCGGGCAGGAGGACAACGGCTTGTTCTTTTTGGGTAGCGTGTTGTTTTCGATCATCCATGTCCCGTACAAACTAGTCACCTGCGCCGCAACGCAGGCAAGCTCGGCGGTATTTTACACCGCAACCTATGGCGTCCGCGGCCATTACGATGGCGATACCAACGGCAAAGACATCGGCGAAACCGCGCGGCGCAGTTGCACCGGAGAGTGGATTATAACGCCGGAGCAAGTCAAAAAAGACTACGGCAGCTGAAATTTCACCGTCTACAGGTGAATCAATTTCACGCCTGACTTCCAGGCCCCACTGATGATCATCAATGGGGCCTTTTTCTTTTCCCTGTCTGTAACGGTTGGGCAGCGTCTAAAATCGTGGAGCCTTTCGACACAACTCAGGGCGAACGGATAAAGGAAAAACCATTCGTGGTGAGGCCTCTCGAACCATGAACGGTAGACGCCATTTGCCTGTTACAGCTTACTAGGAGTCTGCGCAGCAGAACCCGTGCCCTGGGCAGACCGACTTTAAGTCGAGTGACATTGGGAGATAAATTTTCAGTCGGTGGTTACCAGTGTTGCTGATAGCAGCGAGAATAAGCATGAGTCGTCTCTGCCGGCTTCCGTGGACTTCTTAGTAAGGTCCATGTCTAGGTTTGCAATGCCCACATGCGACGCAAGTTGAGCGCAAGACACACAAGATTCCACTCGCCTGTAACTTTAATCAGCCCCCATAAGCTGAATTGACGAAATCCCATAACATGCTTGATCCAACCAAACACGGGCTCGGGAATCACTTTTCACCGCCGATAGTGCGCTCTACCTTCTGCGCTGGCCAGCCGCTCGGCCATCCGCCAAGTGGCCGGGATAACGTTTAGGATCAATCGCGCTTCGATCTTTACCTTCGCGCCC
>CAMLCX010000048.1 GCA_946478635.1 uncultured Pseudomonadota bacterium | reverse complement strand
TCGCGGTTGGTCGCGGCGATCACGCGCACGTCCACCTTGCGCGTCTGCGAGCTGCCCACCGGCTCAAACTCTCCTTCCTGCAACACACGAAGCAACTTGGACTGCAAATCGAGCGGCAGCTCGCCTATTTCATCAAGAAATATAGTTCCACCGTGCGCGAGCGCAAAGCGCCCGTCCCGCTTTTTGGTCGCGCCGGTGAAAGCGCCCTGTTCATGACCGAAGAACTCGCTCTCGATCAGAGTGGCGGGGATCGCCGCGCAATTCACTTTGATGAGCGGCTTATGGGCACGCCGGCTGCCCCGATGGATGGCGCGGGCAATCAACTCTTTCCCCGTGCCGGTCTCGCCGAGGATCAGCACGCTGGCGTCGGTCGCCGCGACCTCCTTTACGTCTCCAAGGACTTTCAAGAGCGCTTCGCTTTCGCCGACGACCTCGTCGGCGCCCAGCATACTCTTGAGCTCTTCGCGCAAATACTCGGCTTCGACGGTGAGCGAGTGAATTTTTTGCTCGGCCTCCAGCCGGTCGTTGACGTTCCTGAGGATGAGGGTGTAGAAAGGCTCGCGTTCGAGGTCGAAGCGCGACAGCGTCGCCTCCGCCTGAACGGTCTCGCCGCGATCGCTGACCGCGGCCAGACCGCCGGGAATCCACAACGAGCGTTGTCCGTCCGGACGAGTGTCGAGATCGACAATTAGGCGGGCAAGCTTTTCGCGCGAATCCGATGACAGGAAATGCGTGAAGTCATGGCCGGCGGCCTCGGTCGCCGCGCAGCCGAAAACTTTTTCCGCCGCGGGATTCATCTGCGTCACTGTTAGATGGTGATCGAGTTCGATGATGGCGTCCATGGCGCCGGAGACCAAGCGGCCAAGCTTTTGCTCGCGCTCGCGCACCTGGGTCTCGGCGCGCAGCCGGCGCAACTCGGCAGCGGCGCGGGCGGCAAAGATCTGGAACAATGCTTGGGCTCTCGGCTCAGGCGGCATGGGGCGCTTATCGAGAATGGCTAGATGACCGAGGATTTTACCGTCCAAGTCGAGGAGCGGCATACCCATGTAGCTGGCGGCGCCGACCGCCTTCACGTCAGGATCGTCCCAGTAGATATTTAGCAAGTTATCCGGAATATGAATCAAGCAGCGCTGATTGATGACCTCTTCGCAGGGCGTTCCGTCCACCACCATCTCCCAACCGTCGAGCCATTGATCGCCCACCCAAAAGGCCAGCGCCCTGAGCCTGCGCGATTCGGGGAAATATTCCGTCACCCACGCGCCATGAGTATTCAATGCGCCGGCAAGATTTTTCACCAGCGCCTTGAAAAACTGCTCGCCGGTTTCAGTCGCGGTACCCTCCAAGATCGTCCGCAGGGCCGCGTCGACATCGATGTTGTGCAATGGCAGGCGATCCATGCTCTATCCCAGTCAGGATTGTGAAAAGCAGATCAACAAGAACACTTGAAATTGATGAGAGCCACCCGGAACCGGCTGGCAGAAAAATACAAGGCACGCAAACTAGAAAGGAATATCATCGTCCAGCGGTGGCGCGCCGCCGCCTCCCATGTCGTCCGAGCCAGTGCTCTGATCCATCTCCGCGGCCACCCGCGTTCCGCCGCCACCGCCCAGGAAACGGATGCGTTGGGCGATGATCTCCGTAACATAGCGTTTCGTGCCGGTCTTGTCGTCATAGTTACGCGTGCGAATACTGCCTTCGACATAAACTTGGCGGCCTTTTGCCAGATACTGGCCGCAGGTCTCGGCTTGCTTCCCCCACACCACGATATTGTGCCATTCGGTTCGTTCTTGCCGCTTGCCGTCGCGGTCATTCCACTGTTCGGATGTGGCGATCGAGAAATTCGCCACGGCGCTACCGGTCTGGGTAAAGCGCACTTCGGGATCCTTGCCTAGATTACCGATTAAAATGACTTTGTTCACGGACATATGAATCTCCAAGCTGCCGAAGCGCAGTGCTCCGGCGGGGAAAGTTGAGCCAACTTAACGCCGGCCTGCCAGAGTGTCAATCGCAAATGGCGGCGTCGCGAGAACACTCTGTCTCGTTGATTTTTGCAGGGCCAAGAACTAATATAATCCAACAACTTTCCACCGTTTTCGCATTCTCACTCATAATATTCTTTATGTTTTACCTTGCCCAGATAGCCGCTTTACTTGTGGTCACCGTGCCACTTGCGATTGCGACAATTGCGCTCGGCCCATTCGACCTGCACGGCAAGCGGGTCTATCGTATCAACCAACTCTGGACATGGCTCGTGTTGCGCATTGGCGGAATCTCCGTCACCGTCAGCGGACTGGAGAATATCGAAGCCGGTCATCGATACATTTTCATGGTCAACCATCAAAGCAATATCGATATTCCAGTGGTGGTTCAAAGCCTGGTTCGGTTTCAACTCCGTTGGATCGCCAAAAAAGAGCTTCTGCGGGTTCCGCTGTTTGGCTGGGCGATGTGGGCGACAAAACATGTCACGATCGATCGCTCCGACCCATTGGACGCTGTAAAAAGTCTCGAGCGAGCCAAAGAAAGAATCGCAGCCGGGATTTCGATCGTCGTTTTTCCCGAAGGCACGCGCAGCCGCGACGGCCGCTTACTGCCCTTTAAAAAGGGGGGATTCCTGCTGGCTACACAGACCCGCACAAAGATCGTTCCGATCACGATTTGGGGCAGCGCCAATGTTTTGCCCGCCGGCGAGTGGCGATTACGTCCCGGCATCGTCGAAGTGTTCGTCGACAAACCCATAGCGACGGATGGTTATCGCGCGGGAAAGTTACGAGGGCTCACCGAACAGGTGCGGGAAATTATCTTAACCCGTCTACATTCACTGAAACAGTCTGGCGACGCGCGAGCGGTCAAAGCCAACTCCGGCGATCGCTCTTTTGACAAACTGACCGCGTAGAAGCCGCATGGATACACTAAAAATCATTCCCCTGGGCGGTCTGGGCGAGTTTGGGCTCAATATGATGTTGGTCGAGTATGGCGATGCCGCCATCGCGGTTGACTGCGGCCTTATGTTTCCGAGCGCGGATCTGTTGGGAATCGATCTGGTGATACCGGACGTGAGTTACCTGATAGAACATCGCGACAAGCTCAAAGCCATCGTGCTCACGCACGCCCATGAAGATCATGTCGGCGCGCTACCCTATATCTTGGAGCATTTCGACGTGCCGATCTTCGGCACGCGGCTTACACTCGGCCTGCTCGCGAATAAACTAAGAGAACATGATCTCGAAGACACCGCTGACGTGCGTCAGATTACCGCCGGAGTGCCGTGGGACATTGCGCCATTTCGCATCGAAGGCATCCGCGTAACGCACAGCTTGATGGATTGCTTGGCTCTGGCAATCGAAACCCCTATCGGCACGGTGATTCATACCGGCGATTTTAAAATCGACAATACCCCCATGGAAGGCGAAATGTTCGACTTTCAGAGCTTTGCGGCGTACGGAGAAAAGGGCGTGTTGTTGCTCCTCTCCGACTCGACCAACGTCGAGCGCCACGGACACACGCCATCGGAACGCGAAGTCGCAACCACTCTGGATCAGATCATTCGGTCGAGCAGCGGCAAAGTGTTGGTGTCGACCTTTTCATCGAGCATCCCAAGAATTCAGCAGGTCGTCGATATTTCGGAACGTTGTGACCGGCGTGTGGTGCTAAGCGGCCGGAGCATGATCCGCAATAGCCAGGTTGCCGCCGAATTGGGCTATTTGCGGCTGCCCCGAAACACGATGACCGAAAGCGACCGCTGGCAGGAAATACCAGCCGATCAGCTGACATTTCTAACCACCGGCAGCCAGGGCGAACCCTTGTCCGCGCTCCATCGGGTGGCGCTCAACGATCATAAGACGATTAAAATTGACCACGGCGATACCGTGATCCTCTCCTCCAAATTTATTCCCGGCAATGAGAGAACGATATCGAATCTGATCAACCATCTGTACCGCCGCGGCGCCGAAGTCCATTATGAAAAAGTCTCCGAAATTCATGTGTCCGGCCATGCCAGCCAGGAGGAGCTGAAAATCATGTTACAGCTCACCCGGCCGCGCTATTTCGTGCCGATCCACGGTGAGTATCGCCATCTGGTGCGCCACCGACGGCTTGCACAGGAAGTCGGTATCCCTGAAGAGAATTGTTTTATTCTCGAAGACGGCGACGTGCTGGAATTGACCACCCATAGCGCACGAAAAGTTTCTCCCATTCAGGTCGGCAAAGTTTTTGTCGACGGCAAAGGCGTGGGCGACGTCGGTGATATCGTTATCCGGGATCGGCGTCATCTGTCGGAAGACGGCATGGTGCTCGCCGTCATGGCGATCCATCAACAAACCGGCGAGCTCGTCGCCGGCCCCGATTTTATTTCCCGCGGTTTCATGAGCACGGAAGAGAGCGAAGAAGTTTTGGAACATGCCAAAAAAGTCGTTCTCGAAACGCTAAGCAGCATGAACCGCGAAACACGCACCGATCCGGCCGAGCTCAAAGAAGAAGTGCGCAAGGCGCTGCGCCGTTTTTTTAGAAAAACACTGGAGCGCCATCCGGTCGTCCTTCCGTACATCATTGAAACCTGAGGAAGTTCGTCATGCCAGCTGCTCCGGAAAAAAAAGGTCGACTCCATCGGGAAATTTGGGGCGTGGTCATCGGTCTCACGGCTTTGCTGGTCGCGCTAAGCCTCCTATCCTACGACGTCAATGATCGCTCGCTCAATACGCCTTCCGGATTACTGGATACTCACAACTGGAGCGGTTTTGTCGGCGCTTTTGTGGCCGATCTACTGCTGCAAGGCCTCGGACTCTCCTCTTATCTTCTGCCGGTATTTCTTTGCATCGCGGCGGCGCAAATGTTTCGCGCCGACAAGGGCGGGGTACCGTTCAGCAAAGCCGTGGCTTGCACGGTTTTGCTTTTAAGCGTCGGCGTTATTCTCAGCGTCGTCGTCGACACGGAAAGCGCGCGTGACGGCGGCGGAATAATCGGCGGTTTCCTTAAAGAGAGTGTTCTGGTTCCGCTCTTCGGTCCTCTCAGCGCGATTTTGATCGCATGCTTTACCTTGCTTCTGTCGGTGATGTTGCTCACGCAGAATTCCTTGCTCGACATCGTCGGTCATGCGAGAAGAAATTTTGGCGATTTTCGCAAAAGTCTATTGCCACTCATCAACAATCGGCTGAAAGAGCTTAAAAGCAAGACAGACAGGCGCAAAGGGGAAAACACAAAGAAAGAAAAAAAAGATTATGTGCCGCCGCCGATCCTTCTCAAAGAGGAATTTAAGGACGAACCGGCGGCGAAAAAACTCCAGAAAAAACCCGCGCCGTCGCCCGAGCAGTTCAAACTGCCGGAGGTGGGCGAAGGCTACAAGCTGCCGCCGCTGGAGTTGTTGGATCCAACGGACGGCGAGCAGGTCAAAGTGGATACCGAGACGCTCCATGCCAATTCGCTCATCTTGCAAAAGAAACTGGAGGACTTTGGCGTCGAAGGGGAAGTTGTCGCGGTCCGTCCGGGCCCGGTGATTACCATGTATGAGTTCAAGCCGGCCCCGGGCGTCAAGGTACGCCGCATCGTTATGTTGGCCGACGATCTCGCTATGGCCCTGCGCGCTGTAAGCGTGCGCATTCTCGCGCCGATTCCGGGCGAGTCGGTGGTCGGCATTGAGATCCCCAACCCGCGCCGGGAAATGGTTAACCTACGCGAATTGATCGAAAGCGAGGCCTATCGCAACATCGACTCCAAGCTCACACTAGCGCTCGGGAAAGACATCGGCGGGACACCTTTTGCCACCGATCTGGCAAGGATGCCTCATCTTTTGGTTGCGGGCGCCACCGGCACGGGTAAATCTGTGTCGATCAATGCCATGATCTTGAGCATTCTTTATAAATCGAGCCCCCAGGACGTCAAATTCATCATGGTCGATCCAAAGATGCTCGAACTCACGATCTACGAGGACATTCCTCATCAGCTCGTGCCCGTGGTGACAGACCCAAAGAAAGCTGCGGCGGCGCTTTTTTGGGCGATGGATGAGATGGATAGGCGCTATCGCCTAATGAGAGACAAAGGCGCGCGCAACATCGACAATTACAATCGCACTCTGGAACGGGAAGCCGGGAACAAAAGGGCGCCGATCGATTTGATCGATCCGGAATCAACTGACGAGCCGGGCCCGTTCGGCGGCAGTCTATCGGCGGATGCCCCTTTGGTTCACGAAAAATTGCCGAAGATCGTGATCATCATCGACGAATTGGCCGATCTCATGATGACCGTGGGGCGCGATATCGAGGAATATATTACGCGACTGGCGCAAAAAGCCCGGGCCGCGGGTATTCATCTCATTCTGGCTACTCAACGCCCGTCCGTCGATGTCATCACCGGCCTGATTAAAGCCAATTTTCCCTCCCGTATTTCTTTTCAGGTCACGACTCGCGTCGATTCTCGCACGATTCTCGACTCCATGGGCGGCGAAAAGCTCCTCGGCAACGGCGATTTGCTATTTATGCCGCCCGGAACGGCGCGTCTGATCCGGGTGCATGGCGCATTCGTATCGGATCAAGAGGTCCGCCGCGTAATGAAATTCATCAAACAGCAAGGGCGGCCAAGCTATCGTCCGGAAGTTCTCGAAGCAAAGAGAGAAATAGAATCCGCGGCTGCCGCTGATGAGGAGTATGACGAGATGTACGACCAGGCTGTCGCCATCGTCACAGACACCCAGCAAGCCTCCATATCTATGATTCAGCGCAGATTACGGGTAGGATACAACCGTGCCGCGCGCATGATCGAGCAAATGGAACGAGACGGGGTCGTCGGACCTGCGGACGGCGCCAAACCCAGGGAAGTTTATGCACGCAAGATTGAAGTATAAGTCCGCGATTATTTTGATGGTCTGTTGGGTAGCGACGATCACCCTGTTGAACAGACGTCCCGTGGAAGGTGCAGCCGAAGTCAGTGCTGCGGACTCGATCGTCGATAGTTTACAAAAAAACTATGACGCGACCGCTGATTTTGTCGCGGATTTCCGCCAGGAAACCGAGGTCAAAAACCTCAATCGGACGCTTAAAGCTTCTGGAAAACTCTCGTTCAAGCGACCCGGCAGGATGCGCTGGCTCTATGATGAGCCGAAGGGACAGTTTGTGCTCGCCGACGGCAAGTACCTTTATTTTTACCAGCCGGATCAGAATCAGGTTATCAAGAGTCCTCTTAAAAACGCTTTTCGCGGCGATATTCCTCTATCGTTCTTGTTGGGGTTGGGTAACCTGAAAAAGGATTTTAACGCGACGCTCAAAGCAAGCGAAGAGAACCAGCATGTCTTACGGCTGGAACCAAAAGGAGAAGCGGGCGGGTACAGCGAAATTTTGCTTGGTGTCAGCAAAAGCTCGGACATTGTGTGGGTGAGCGTGCGCGACGCCGCTAATAACTTAACGACTTTACGTTTTTCGAATATGCGCAAAGCCGTCGGGCTCAAGGATGCATTATTCCAGGTCCAGATCCCCAAAGGCGCGGATATCGTCGAGCTGGGTCAATAGTGATGCACCGGAAAAAACAAAAATTTAACATAGTCAGTCTGGGCTGCGCCCGTAATCTCGTCGATTCGGAGGTTATGGCCGGTCTACTGCAAAAAAACGACTACGAGATCGTGCAGAAACCCGCGGACGCGGACGTTGTGTTGGTAAATACCTGCGGATTTATCGGCCCCGCAAAAGAAGAGTCCATTGAAGCCATCCTTGAAGTATCTCGTCTCAAGGAGGAAGGCAAAGTCAAGAAGCTCGTCGTTGCCGGCTGCCTCTCGCAAAGATACCCGGATGAAATGGCCAGCGAGCTGCCCGAGGTCGATTTGTTTATCGGCACTGGGGAAGTCCCCCGTATCGCCGAAATCCTGCGCGAGCACGAGATCCATTCGACCCGACGACAATATATCGGCATCCCCAGTTATCTCTACGACCATGCAACTCCGCGTCTAAGATCGACGCCGTCCTACACGGCATTTGTGAAAGTTTCCGAGGGTTGTGATCACAAGTGCGCCTTTTGCATTATTCCCCAGCTGCGCGGGCCACACCGTAGCCGTTCCATCGATTCGGTTGTCAGCGAAGCTATTTCCCTGGGACAACAAGGGGTGAGGGAAATCAATTTGATCGCTCAAGATCTGACCGCCTACGGCCGCGATCGGCGGGACGGCACCACTCTCCATGGCTTGCTTCGTGAAATGGCGGGCATAGAAGGAATCGAGTGGATCCGCCTCTTGTACGCCTACCCTAACTTTCTCGAGCCGGCCCTGCTCGAAGTCATTCGCGATAGCGACAAAATTTGCAAATATATCGATATCCCCTTCCAACACGTCAGCAAGGCTGTCTTGCGGCGCATGCGACGCGGAAAAAGCGGCAGCGAGGTACGGCAAGTGGCCGAAAAACTCCGCGCGGCAATCCCGGGTCTGACCCTGAGGACCTCATTAATCGTTGGATTTCCAGGCGAGACCGAAGCCGACTTTGCCGAGCTATTGGACTTTGTCGAGGAAACCCAATTCGAAAGGCTTGGCGTGTTTAAATACTCTGAGGAGGACGGCACAGCCGCGGCGCGAATGGACGAGCAAGCGCCTGAGGAAGAAAAAGAACGGCGTTGGCAGGAAATTATGGAACTTCAGGCTGCCATTTCGCGAAAAAAGAACGAGGCCTTGATTGGCACTATTCAGCGGGTTATGATTGACGCCGTTGATGACGGGTCCCAGACAGTGAGCGGTCGAACTCAAGCTCACGCTCCCGAAGTAGACGGCACGGTATTTGTCGAGACGCTTGGTGATATGGGAGTTCTGCACCCCGGCGAGATAATCGACGTTCACATCATTGAGGCGCAAGATTACGACTTGATTGGTAAAATACCCCATGCCTAAAGCCGATCCCGAAAAAGAAAAAAAACAGCGCAGAGAGTTCCTGAAGCAAGCCTCTGAGATGCTCGAGGAAATGAAGCGCTCCCTAATGAAAGAAATGCAGGGCCGCGTCAAAGGTGAGACCGAAGGCGTCAAAGACGAGGGACGCGATACCTATGATCTCGCCAGCGACGAGCGCGATCGCGAGATCAATTTTATTCTCAACGACCGCGAGCGCGAAAAACTTCTGGCCATTGACGAAGCCTTGCAGCGGATTGCCGACAAGACTTACGGCATTTGCGAGAGCTGCGAAGGCGAGATCCAGCTCGGTCGTTTGAAGATTCTTCCATTCACGCGCCTGTGCGTTAAATGCCAGGAAGAAAACGAGAAAGAAAGCAAACGGCAAAAGACACTGGAAAACGAACGAAGCTATCGCAAGCTTGATATCACCGATATCGAGGAAGACAGCTTCTAAGGAATTTGTCGCTGTTAGAACCGCGTCACCCATTGAGCTCTGTCAAGCCAGTTCCTCTGGATATTCTGCGCCACCTGTAAAAGAAGTTTTTTGAGTATCGGTAGTTTTTCCTGCAACGAGAAAGCGGGTTCGCCGTTTGTGTGATTGTAGCCGCTCGTGAAAACGAGTCCTCTCGAAGAATCTTCCTAAAATCTTTTCCCCGTTAGATTATCGAAGGCAAATACCGGCGCCTCAGCCTGGCGCCTGCCCGCGTTTGCCAACCACCCGCGCCCGCCCTTTTTTCTCCGGTTCATCCAGTCACTGCGTGTCGTCTATCGCGCTCGTCATGTTTGTAGTTTTTCAATAATCGGTCAAGACATCCGTTCACGTTTTCAACGCTCGCAGTGTAAACAACATACACACTGATTCAGCCAATGCGCAGCTTAGTTACACGATTCAGCATAGGCCGCAACACGGAGGATCCGTCTTAAGCGCGCAATCACGTTGACAATATTCAAGTTTTTACCGTAGCGCAGCGCCGGGTACGGCAGTTGCAAAGAGGACGTTCCACTAGCGAATCCGGGGTCCTGAATATCTTAAGCTCGAGCGCGCCTGGTCTGTTTCAAATTATTTTTTTGTGCGCTCGCTGCCGTCAAAATTTTTCGATACGGGGGCGGAAAAAACTTTGAACACAAACAAGGGAGGTAGAACGATGGGGATCAGATCAAGGCGGATTGTGGGGGTTACCGGCGCGTTGATGCTGTCGTTGATGGTTGCATCGACGGCGCGATCGCAGAGCGTCGATGATAAGATCAAGGCGCTTGAAGCGGAGCTGTCGCAGTTAAAGACAGAGCAGATTGACCTGAAGAAGGAGGCGACGGCGGCAGCGGCGGCAATGCCAAGTTTCAGCTATCGCCCGGGCAACGGTATCCTGATTGAAGCTGCGGACAAGTCTTGGTCGTTCCGCACATCAGTGGAAATGCACTTTCGGTTGAATTTCCTGAGCGGTCGGGATCAGGTCGGCCGCAGCCAAGGCGAATTAGAAGGCCGGCGTTTTCGGCCATCATTTATTTATTGTCTGAACAACTGTCTATGGGAATTTGAAGCGTCGTTGGACTTGGACGGCTTTGGCGGCGGTAACGGCAAAAACGCAACCGGTACAACGGTTGGGTCAATTCTCCAGCGCGGCGCCGTGCGCTTTGACGCCGAGCAGCTTCATCCCTGGCTTCCGCTGGTGCAATTCGGCATGGAAGTTCAGAACGCCCACGGTGGCTCCCGCGCGCGCCAAGGCTCTGGAGGAGTCGGCGCACAAGCCGAGTATGACTTGCACACCGCCAACGATGGGTTCAATACCGGACGAGCGGGCAGCGGCATTGTGCTCAATTGGGATGACCGCTCGCTCGCGAGCCTCGGTATTCCCGGCAGGATCAGTCGTTTTCAGCTGGGTATGGCAGCGATCGCCGAAGGCGACGACGGCCGGGCAAGCTTTACCGACCGCAAGGACTTTAACGCCTATCTGAGCGTCGAGCCGTTTTCGCAGCTAAAGAATAAATGGATTCGCGGCCTTCTTTTCGAGTACGGGTCGTGGTTCTGCAATGTGGATAATCGCGCGCAGGACAACGGCTGTAGCCGCTATAGGGTTCGGGACAACTCTCGACATGGCCGACAGACCCTGTTCGACACCGGCAGCGACAGCATCGGCGATGGCCTGCACGTCGCGCATGGACCAGGCATCGTCTACAACGTGGGTCCGTACACTCTACGTGCCATGGGCTCATTCCAGACGAGCGAAGATCGCGGTGGGACCACGGGCAAGAAACGAAGCCACAGCTTCTTGATCGGCCACGACTTGTTCCTGTGGAGCCCGAAGGGCTTCTTGACCGGGTCGGCGACGACCACAGGCTCGGTGCTCGTCGGCACTCACTTCGAGCGTGTCGATATGTCATGCACGACTGGTGCTCGGTGCTCGAGCATCAACAGCGGCGATTTTCACCGGATCCGCGTTCTACTTCGTGAATGGGATCTCTGGTACTTTATCGCGCCACGCATGAGCATTGGCGGCAGCGTGCTCTGGTACGATTCATCAAACTTGCGCAACGGGCGAAACCAGCCGGCGCATAATCTCGGCATCTGCAGCTCGAGCCAGATCGCCTCCGGGAATTGCCGCAACGGCATCGACGGCGACTGGGTCGATGTGTTCCTCAACTGGAGATATCAGTTTTAGGCTTATCCAGCTGCGGTGGGGAGGGGGAGTTCGAACCCCCTTCCCTCCTTTATGCCTCGCCGCAGTTTTCCGCGGGCACCGCGAATGTAGAAATAGCCACCGGCGCCTTCTTTCGCTGGCTGATTCTAGCGGTGTCTTTCATGCTCTGGGGCGGCTGTAGCCTCCAGCCGCTCCAGCAGCAATCCTTCGGCAACCTAGGTCATTTTCAGTATCGACAATCCAAGTCTTGGATGCATGGAATCGTGGTCGGTGCTCCGCATGGAATCTCCGAGCCCGCAGCTGTGGATTACGCCAGTGCGGTGAGCAGTCACACCGGCGCCGGTTTGGTAGCCGCATATGGCTTCGGCGCCAAGCGCGTCCCCGTATCCCAACCCCTGGTTGCCAACTTCGTCTCTTCTTCGAGAGATCAACCATCCGCTCTTCGCGGAGGTGGAAGTATCTACCCTGAATTCAAGAAACTGCTTCGAACGGTCGCGAACGGCCGAGTAGAGATTTACTTCGGGATTCGGCTTGCCGATGAAAAGTCCGGGCTCGATCGTATCGAAATTGCCACAACCGGGCTGGCACACGAACAACTCAATCGACTCGCAGCCGCATTTGTCGTTATCCGCAACCGAGAGATTAACGGTACGGGTGTTTCCTCCGTAGAGGTAGCGCTGGACCCGCTTGACACGATTGCCTGGCAAGTGAGCGGCCTCAAGGACCACGGCGTGCTGATGCTGGCCGAGCGAGGTTTCAATTTTCGCCTGCCGAGGAGTTTATCAAAAGATCCGGCCAGGCAGATTTACCAGAGAATTCTTTCCCAATGGAGCGAGCTGGCGATTGAGATGATCCGGGAAAACCCCGCCGGGCTTCCGGCGACAAAAATTATCGTATCCGATTTCGGCAAGATCGAGACCCTTGCGGGAAGACACAAAAATGGCATTGTTATCGGCGCGCCGCACGGCAGTTTCGATGTTTACACGGCGGGAATGGCGCGACGAATCTGTTCTCGTACCGGCATTGCGGGCGTTATCGCCACCGGGTTCACACCGACTGAAACGCGGGACCGCGCGCGAATCAACGTCAATCGCCCAACCGAGCGCTATGTGACCTTCAGCGATCGGGAATTTGAAACGGAGCGCGCTAGAACGACCTACGAGCAATATAAGAAATCGGTGCTCAGCGCGGCGCGAGGTAAATTGCTGCTTTATATCGACCTCCACCAAAACGGCGGTACGCGGATTGAAGTGGCCACAGTAGGTGTAAGCAGAGATGAGGCGCGCTTCATACGCAATACGTATCGCGTTCTTCGCGACCAGGCACTTGCCGCTAGCCCGGATATCACCGTCGTCGATCTTGCTATTGAGCCGCTCGATGAACTTGAAGTCGGCGCATGGGCAACCAAGACGAACGGGATTCTCACGGTGCCCGCACGAGGTCTCCATTTCGAGCTGCCGGCCGATGGCGTCATGGGCTCGCCGCGTTATAGAGAAATTTACACGCAAATTCTCGGAGAACTCATTCGCAGAATCATCGACGGATCACAACCGTTAAATAGTTAACCCTGCCTCGCAGCTTCTCCTATCGTCACTTTCCCATTGAACCCGGATTCCGCAGTCGAAACTCAGTGAGATATGCGAACAGTAATAGTGCTTGTGATTCAGGTATTTATTCCACGGCAATTCTAACTGCGCCGCAGTTGAAACAGGTGAAAGCTGCTAATTCGACGAGAGAAGGAGTCGCGAATGGCGTACGGCTTTTTCATGGGACTGGGCCGCCGAGGATAGCAGAAGCTGCGCTAAAAACTCCGCACATCATCGTATAGCTAAAAATTCCTTGACATCCAAAATGTTTATAGATTAAACAAACTCTACCGGCAAATTTTTTACCCGAGAAAAAAAGGCATGAAAATAATAAAGGTAAGAGCCTGCTTACTCCAACTTTGCGGCGCATCTCTCGCCCTTATACTTTCCCTTCATCTGGGTTTCAGCGCCGAGCCGCAAAAAATCGACCGCCTGAAAATCGGCTACGCCTCGATCAGCGGCAACCGAATCTCGCTCTGGGCGACGCACGATGCCGGCTTTTTTTCCCGTCACGGAATTCAAAGCGAGCTGATTTTTTTCCCTACCTCGGCGCAAGGAATGCCGGCGCTGTTGGCCGGGGAGATACCCATATTCTCGGGGTCGGCGGAGACCGCGGCGCTCGCGGCGGCGCGGGGCATCGAGCTGCTCATCTTTGCCAGCAATGAACCCACTCAATACAAGTTGATCGTGCAACCCCATATTAAGAGCGTCAATGAACTGCGAGGCAAAAGAATCGGCGTTGACCGCATTGGCAGCTCGAGCTTTTACGCGACTAAAAGAATGCTCGACAAGATCGGGCTTAAGGCCGATGACGTGAAGTTCCTGCCGGTTCCCGGCGGCGGCAATCAAAGAGCGGCAGCGTTCAACTCCGGCAATCTCGAGGCGGTGGTTTCAACGGTCGAGAGATTCGAGCGCACGAAAATTCCCTATCACATTCTGGCCGATGCCGTGAGCATGGGTATTCGAGTAGTCGGCAACTCGTTCATAACGACCCGCGCCTTTCGCGATCAGAATCGCGACACTCTCACCCGATTTGTCAGAGCGTTCGTCGAGGCCAGTTACTGGCTCAAGGATCCAAAAAACCGCGAAGCCGCGCTCAAGATCGTGAGCCAAAGGCTCCGCACATCGGACCCGGCGGTATTGAGCCTCAACTATCGGCTTTATATTGAACCGTTAGTGCCCTTGCCGTACACCGATATCAACGATCTAAAGGCAAACATCGAAGATATCGCGCAGGAAAATCCTAAACTGCGCGATTTTGACGTGGCGCGTATGGTGGACAACAGCTTCATAAAGCAGGTCCAGCAGGACCGCTAAATTTGACGAACAAGGAACCGCGAATGAGCAATCCCGACACAGTCAAAAGTCTGCGCAGCTTTCTCGCCGACGTGGAGCAGCGCCATCCTGAGGAGTTCGTCCGCGTCACCCGCGATCTCGATTTGCGCTTCGAGCTCTCTGCTCTGCTGGTGAAGCTCGACCGCGAGCACAAATTTCCGATCGTGCAATTCGATGATTTAAGAAACGTGTCCGGGAGCCGATCCAGGTATCCGCTGTTGTCCAATCTTTTCGCCAGCCGCCGCCTGTGCGCCATGGCGCTCGAATCGACGATTGAGAAAGTGGGCATCGATTACGATGCGCGGAGCCAGAATTTAACGAGACCGGAATTGATACCGGCAAGCGCCGCGCCGGCTAAACAAGTCGTGCGGCGCGGCGGTGACGTCAACCTTTTCGATTTTCCGGTGCCCATTCCCTACCATATGGAAGGCGGGCGCACCATCCTCGGCTCAGTCGTCACCACCGTCGACAATCAAGGCAACCACGTCTACAACTGCGCCTATCAGACCCTGCGGGTGTTGGACGGTAGACGGGTGACCGTCGGTCTTGGCGAAGGCACGCACAATTGGGCGCGCTTCCGCGAACGAGCGGACGCAGGCGGAGACAGCCTGCCCATGGTCGCCTGGATCGGACACCATCCGGCGGCCTGCATGGGGGCGTTGACACGGGTTTCGATCGACGTCGACGAGTATTCGGTCATCGGCGGTCTTCTGGGAGAGCCGTTGAGATTGACGCCGTCCGAAACCTGGGGCGACAAATTTCTCGTGCCGGCGGATGCGGAAATCGTGATCGAAGGCACACTCTCAGCCAAAGAAACCGGTCGCCATGGACTGCGCGCCGACTTCGCGCGCTATTATTCTCCCGAGACGTTCAGGCCGGTCATGACCGTCCAGGCGATCACCCATCGGCGCGACGCGATCTATCATGATATTCATCTGGGCGCGCGCGACCAGGACCATCTCGGGGGAATCCCGCTCGAAGGTTCAATTTTCCGCGCCGTGAAGCAGTCGGTGCCGACCGTCAAGAACGTTCATCTGCCCTCGTCGGCGTGCAGCCGCTTTCATGCCTATGTTCAGATCAAAAAAACGGCTGCGGGCCAGGGCCGGGAGGCGATCGTCGCCGCTTTGGCCGTAGACCGTCGCATCAAACATGTCGTCGTCGTGGATGAAGACATCAACATATACGACGACGCCGAAGTGCTCTGGGCGGTGGCCACGAGAAGCCGTTGGGATCGGGACTTGATTGTCATTCCAAACCTGAGCTCGACAACGCGCGATCCCACCGCCTACGCCGGTAGTCCCGGCAATTTGAGCTATCACGCGTACACGGTAGCCAAGGGCGGCATCGATGCCACGATGCCCGCGCCTCCGGAGCCGTTCGAGATTCGCATCAAGGTTCCCGAGGAAACCATGAAGAAGATCGGCTTGGACGATTACATAGCCGCAGACGTGCTCGCAAGCATGCCACGCGATGCCTGAATAAAGGAGAATACGATGTCCAGCTCAATGAGAGTCGCCTGCCCCGACTGCGACCAGGAGTTTTTGGTCTCGCCGCAGTTTGAACGGCTGAAAATCGCCGCCAAGTGCCCTTTCTGTGACAAAGAATTCCCGATCGAACAGGCGAAGCGCGTGGTGCGTCCGAGCCAAATTCTGCTGATCAAATAGCCCGGC
>CAMLCX010000047.1 GCA_946478635.1 uncultured Pseudomonadota bacterium | reverse complement strand
GCCTCGGTTGAGTCCGTGGCCAACTACGACAAACGGCTCTGGCTCGAAAACTAATCGCTCCGTTCCGCCAATCTTGAGGCCCTCCGGAGAAGCTGTTAGCGTTGAGCGTAAACGTCATGGATGCACGGCTGCGCGAGGGCATTGAACTATTCAACCAAAGCAAGTTCTTCCAGTGCCATGAAGTTTGGGAAGATTTCTATCGAGAGACGGAGCCGGAGAACAAGGCCATTCTCGAAGGCTTGATCGGACTTGCCGCCGCCTTTCGGCTGTTCTGTGATTTCGGCGAGGTCAAAGGCTCGGTGCGGCTGATCTATCAGGCGCTCATCCGCCTAGAAAACTACCAGCCGGCATTTCTGCAAATCAGAGTGAAAGATCTTTGCCAGGCGGCCGAAGCTTGGGCCAAGGCCGCGGAAAAGGCCGACGCCAAGCCGAGCGCGGCGAGCATTCCGAAAATCAACATGCAACGCTTTGGTTTTTTCTCATGAGCACCATCGTCCTGGCGGATCGCCTCGCAAATTTTCTACAAGGAAAATGGCGCGGCCCTAAACGCATTCAAGGCGTGCAAGGCGGCGCGCGCGCCTTTGTGATTTCCTTAATTACCGAGCGGCTGCAGCGGCCGATTCTGATTGTCGCGCCGGGAGCGCGCGAAGCCGAAAATCTTTTCGATGATCTGAGTTTTTTTCTTGGCGCCGAGGCGGAGACGGCGCCGTTTGGCAGCCGCTTGCATCTGTTTCCCTCCTGGGAAGTGCTGCCGTTTGAAAACCTGTCGCCGCATCCCGAGAACATCGCCGGCCGCTTGGAAGCGCTTTACAAGTTTGTCGAAGAATCCGCGCCGATTGTGGTTGCGACGCCCGCCGCGCTGATGCAGCGAGTGATCCCCAAGGAATCGCTCAGTCGATCCTACTTGTATTTGGTCGCGGGACAGGACTTGGCGCGCGACTTGCTGCTGGAACACTTGGTTCAGTGGGGGTTTCAGAACGTGCCCCTGGTCGAAGAGCGCGGCGATTTTAGTTTGCGCGGCGGCATTGTCGATCTTTTCTCGCCCGGTTACGGCCGGCCCTTGCGCTTGGAGTTCGACGGCGACCGTTTGGATTCGATTCGCGAGTTCAACCCCTCCACCCAGCGAACTGAGCGGGTTCAAGAAGAAATGCTGCTGCTGCCGATGAAAGACTTTTCGCTGAGAGGGACCGCCCTGGACGAAGCGCTGCGCCGTCTGGATCAGCGGGCCATCGAACTTGAAGTCGATCGCCGGGAAAAAAATCATTTGCTGGAATCTTTGCGCGCCGGCATTCCCTATCCCGGAA
The DNA here is from genome assembly GCA_946478635.1 of uncultured Pseudomonadota bacterium. The sequence goes on along the minus strand of CAMLCX010000047.1, from coordinate 14,899 downwards.
TGGAATTTTTAGTTCCTTACTTTAGCCCGGGGCTGGTGCCGATATTTTCGTATCTGCCCGACCAGACGCTGATCTGGCTTGACGGCGCCGACCGCGTGGAAGCGGAAGCGGAGCGGTTCGGCCGGGTGGCGTGGGAGCGCCATCAGCACGCCCGGGAGGAGCATCGGCTGGTCGCGCCGGTGGAAGATCTCTACTTGAACGAGCATCAATGGCGCGCCGCGCTCGAGCCGTTTTCTGTTGTGCAGGGAGAATCGTTGACGGTGATGGCGGCCTCTGGGCAAGCTCAAGCGTCGACCCTCGATGTGGAATCTTATCTGACGGCGGACCTGCGTCAGGAAACCGCGCTGCACGGTAAAGACGCGTCACTGGCGCCGTTGGTCGAGCGGTTGAGGGCATGGCACGCGGAGCGGGTGGTTTTCGTAGCGCCGACGCGCGGCGACGCGGCGCGCCTGGGCGAGCTCCTCGGCCATTACGATCTTCATGTGCCGCTCATCGACGGCCCCGTGCGCGAGCTTTTGATGCGCGCGGATTTTCACCGGGCGATCGTGTGCGGACAACTGAATCAAAGTTTTCGCCTGCCGGAAGCGCGTCTGGTTCTCGTTACCTTCGACGAGATTTTCGGCACGCGCAAGCGCCAGCCGGCGTCCGCCGGGAAAAACTATCCGAGCCACTTTCTGACCAGCCTGAGCGAGCTCAAGCAGGACGACTACGTGGTTCACCTCGATCACGGCATCGGCGTCTATCGCGGTCTAAAGTTCATGAAAGTCGCGGACGTCGAAGGCGAGTTTCTCCACCTGGAATATTCCGGCGGCGATCGCATGTATCTGCCCGTGGACCGCATCAACATGGTGCAGAAATACATCGGCGGCGACGGCGCCGCGCCGGTGTTGGATCGCCTGGGCGGGACCGCTTGGGAAAAGGTCAAGGCAAAGGCCCGCAAGTCGATCCTGGCGATGGCGGAAGAACTGGTCCAGCTCTACGCGCTCCGCGAGGCGCGCGCGGGCACGGCGTTCGCCGCGCCGGATAATATGTATAAAGAGTTCGAAGCGGCATTCGAATTCGAAGAGACCCCCGACCAGCAGCGCGCCATCGACGACACCCTGGCCGGCATGCAAGGGAAAAGGCCGATGGACCGGCTGGTCTGCGGCGATGTCGGCTACGGTAAGACCGAAGTGGCCATGCGCGCCGCATTTCTTGCGGTGGAGGGCGGCAAACAGGTTGCGGTGCTGGCGCCAACGACGATTTTATCCCAGCAGCACCTGCACACCTTTCGCCATCGTTTCCGCCATCATCCGGTGCGCATTGAAATGGTCAGCCGCTTTCTCACCGCGCGAGAGGTGAGCCAGATCCTGGAGGAGACCGCCAAGGGCAAGGTCGACATCGTCATCGGCACCCATCGCCTGCTGCAAAAAGACGTGGAGTTCAAAGACCTCGGGCTCGTCATCATCGACGAAGAGCACCGTTTCGGCGTCGTGCATAAGGAACGGCTAAAGAAAATGCGCCAGCTCGTCGACGTGCTCAGCCTTACGGCGACGCCGATCCCGCGCACGTTGCACATGTCCCTGGTCGGCATCCGCGATTTGAGCATCATCGAAACGCCGCCGGTGGACCGCTTGGCGATCCAGACTTACGTGACCCGTTACGATGAGCGCTTGATTCGCGACGCGATCCTGCGCGAGCTCGAGCGCGGCGGACAGGTCTTCTTTCTTCACAATCGGGTTGAAACCATTGAGCGCCTGGCGCTGAAACTCGCCGACCTTGTTCCCGAAGCCAAAATGGCCGTGGCGCACGGGCAGATGCGGCCGAGGGAACTTGAAAAGGTCATGGTGGAGTTCTTCGAGAACAAAACCCAGGTGCTGGTCTGCTCGGCGATCATTGAATCGGGCCTTGATTTTCCCAACGCCAACACGATTATCATCAACCGCGCCGACCAATTCGGCCTCGCGCAGCTCTACCAGCTGCGCGGCCGGGTCGGCCGCTCGCACCGCCATGCGTATGCGTACCTGCTTATCCCGGGCGAGAAAGCGATTACGCCCGATGCCGAGAAGCGGCTGCGCGCGCTGCAGGAAATCGACGGCCTGGGCGGCGGCTTTAAACTGGCGTTGCACGATTTGGAAATCCGCGGCGCCGGCAATTTGCTCGGCGCGCAGCAGTCGGGACAGATCACCGCGGTAGGCTTTGAGCTTTACACCGAGATGATGGAAAACGCGGTGAAAGAGCTCAAAGGCGAAGCGGTCTTACCTGAAGTGGAACCGGAGATCCGCCTCGGCATTGCCGCGTATTTTCCTGATAACTATATCCCGGATGCCAACCAACGCCTCTATTTTTACAAGCGTCTGGCATCTCTCAGAAATGCCGCGGAGCTGGAAGAGCTTAAGGAGGAGATCAAAGATCGTTTCGGCGCCTACAGTGATGTCGTCGAGAATCTTTTTTTGGTGATGAACTTGCGCCGCATTCTAAAGGAATATTTGGTACAGCAAATCAGCTTCTCGGACGGCAAAGTATTTTTGCTCTTCCACCCAGAGTCTCCGGTACAGGTGGAGAAATTGCTGGAGCTGATTCACAAGCAAAAAAATCGTTTTCGCTTGGCCCCCGATGGCCGGTTGTCATTCGCGCCCAAAGATTTAGAGTGGTCGGCGTTAATGGATGAAGTTGAGGGGCTCTTGCGCACGGTTGGGGAAACCGTCGCGGTGCAACATTTCTCACCCTTGGAACTGCACCCCTAGCGATGACCGATGTTTTCGCGTGGCTTTTGCCGGTCACAAGGTTGGCTTTTACGGGGTAGTATGGTACCTGTTTTCATGATCTCAGGAGTCAAAGGTAAACGGCCATGCCCATGCTGAGACGATCCGTCGGAATTATCTCGTATTTATTTTTCCTCTGCGCCGTTCCTCATACGACTCACGCAGCCGTGATCGAGCAATTAATTGCCGTGATCGACGGCGAGCCCTACACCCTCTCGAACATCAACAGCTACGCGAAAACCAAACTTGGCCGCTCTTTCCCGTCCGGTGACCTTAAACAAATCGACGCCAGGGACAAAGGAGTTCTCGAGCAATTTATTACCGATAAGCTGCTCGAAGCGGAGGTGCGCGAGGCGGGTATTATCGTCAGCGACGCTGACGTCGATCAGTATATCGAGCAAGTCAAGAAAAATAACCGGCTCTCGGATGAAGATCTTAAAGCCGCCCTCAGTCGAGAAAATCAAACTCTGGCGGGTTATAAAGCGTCGGTCAAAGCAGAAATAGAGAAAAGCGATCTGGTCGACCGTCAAGTGAGAAGAAAAGTCACCATCAGCGACGACGACGTCGAGCGCTATTACAAGCTTAACTCAAGCAAGTTCAGAAACAATGATCGCGCCCGCATCCGCCATATTTTGCTCAGTTTAGCCGAAAATGCGCCGCCCGAAACTGTGCAAAGCGTGATGGCGAAAGGCAAAGAGCTCCACAAACGCATTGCCGCCGGTGAAGACTTCGCAACTTTGGCGCAGGAATTTTCGCAGGGCGCCGGACAAGCCGAAGGCGGCGAGATCGGCTGGGTCAATCGTGGAACTTTAATTGCCGGAATCGAAGACGTGGCGTTTCAGAAATTGTCTGTGGGTCAGGTCAGCGAGCCTTTTCGCACCAGCATGGGCGTGCATATCGTCAAATTGGAAGGGCGGGATGCCGGTACTCTCCTGCCGCTGAGCAGCGTCGCGCCGCGCATCAAGGAAGAATTGACCAATAGGGCTCTGGAAGAGCGTTTTGCCAAATGGGTCAAAACCGATCTTCGACGCAAGCATCGGGTCGACATCAAGGTCGCTGGTGTCGTTTTCAAACCGGAAGATTCAAAAGAAGGCACGGTCGATAGTCTGATGGCGAAATCGACGCGATCCACTCGGCGGGAGGACCGGACCTTCCTAAGTTACCTGAACCCGCTTTCGTATATCGTCAAGGAAACTCCTTTTGAGGAAGATGATCCGAAGAGTCCGCTGCGTGGAAAGAGCATCGTCAGTGTGTTGGGCGTCCCGCTCTTTACAACCGAGACAGTGGACGATGCGCCGGATGTCTTGTCGCCGGCGCCGAAAGAATCCGAAAAGGGAGTCGTCTCCAATATTCTTGATTCGCTCAATCCGTTTTCATCCAAAAAACCTTAGTTCCTTGTCTTGCAGACCCGATGCGCCGGTAGTGCCGTCATTATCCGGCCCGCGAAATTTCTCACATCCATGGCGCCTAAACCGATTATCGCGGTAACCATGGGCGATCCGTCGGGAATCGGCCCGGAAATCATTCTCAAGGCGCTTGCCGATCCGGTCATTAAGCGATTCGCGCGACCGCTGGTTCTGGGAGACTGGGGAGTATTGCAGCGCGCCCGACGAAGGAATTCGCCAAAACTCATTTGCTGGCAGCCCGGGCAGCAGCTTTTGCCGATGCTCAACCATCCCGCTGCGCATGTGGTTTGCTCGCTGTCAGCGTTAACGCCCCGGGAGTCACGGCCCGCGCATCCATCAAAGGCCGGCGGGCACGGCGCCTTTAGTTATATTCGAGTCGCGGCGAAACTGGCGCTGTCGAAAGTCGTCGACGCGATTGCCACCGCGCCCATCAGCAAGAGTATTTTAATTGACGCGGGCTATCATTATCCCGGCCACACCGAGCTCCTGGCAGAGCTCAGCCGCACCCCGGAGTGCCGCATGATGCTCATGGGCGCCAAGCTGCGCGTCGTGCCGGTGACGGGCCACATCCCGTTCACTCGGGTGGCGCGCAATTTGACGCGCGAGAATATTCAGACCACCTTGGAATTGACCCAGCGCGGGCTCCGAGAATTTTTCGGAATCGCGCGCCCGCGCATCGCCGTGGCGGCCTTGAATCCCCACGGCGGAGAAGAAGGCATCTTCGGCAGCGAAGAAATCGAAGTGATTGCGCCGGCCGTGCGGCAAGCGCGGCGGCGCGGCATCGGCGCCACAGGACCGTTTCCGGCGGACAGCCTGTTTCACCACGCCGCGCGCGGTGATTACGATGCGGTCGTTTGCATGTATCACGACCAGGGGCTCATTCCGCTGAAGCTGCATCATTTCTTCGGCGGCGTGGCTCTGACCCTCGGGCCGCCGTTCATCAGAACCTCGGTCGACCACGGCACGGCATACGATATCGCCGGAACCGGCAAGGCGGACGCAACCAGCATGAAGGAAGCCATTCTGTTGGCTGCGCGTTTGGCGCGGTCGCGGCGGAAACAGAAGTGAATCCAGCGATATTTCGCGAGTACGACATCCGCGGTTTGGCGCAAAGAGATTTCGACGCGGATTTCGCTCTGTTGCTCGGCAAAGTGCACGGCGCAGCAATCGCCGCCGTGGGCGGCAAACGAGCAGCGGTGGGGCGAGATTGCCGAGCAACGTCCGATGCTTATGCCGAGGCGGTGATCGCCGGCATGGCCTCGGCGGGGTTGCATGTCTATAACATCGGCGTGTGCCCGACGCCGTTGCTCTATTTTTCGCTCTTTCATCTGGACCTCGACGGCGGCATCCAGATTACCGCGAGTCATAATCCGTCCGCATACAATGGATTTAAAATTTGCTTCGGCAAGGACACTCTTTACGGCCAGCAGATTCAGGAAATTCGCGCGCGGATGGAACGGAACGATTGCCGCGAAAAACCGGGCGGAGAAGTCGAACGTTACGAGATCGTCCCGCCCTATCATCGTCACCTGCTGACCGATGTCCCGAAGTTGTCGCGTCCGCTAAGGGTAGTCATCGACGCCGGCAGCGGCGTCGGGGGTCCCGTGGCACCACCGATTTTTAGGCAGCTCGGTTGCACGATTTGGGAGATCGCCTGTGAGCCCAACGCGGACTTTCCGTTTCATCATCCGGACCCGACGGTGCCGGAGAACCTGGAAATGCTGATCGAAAGGGTGAAGAAGGAAAAAGCCGACGTCGGCATCGCCTACGACGGCGACGCCGACCGTATTGGTGTGGTCGATGAAAAGGGCGATATTCTCTGGGGCGATGAACTGCTCACTTTGTTTGCCCGAGACGTGCTTAAACGCAACCCGGGAGCGACGGTCATTTCCGAAGTGAAATGCTCGCAGCGTTTGTACGACGACGTCGCGAAAAATGGCGGCAACCCGATCATGTGGAAGGCCGGCCATTCTTTGATCAAGGCCAAGATGAAAGAAACGCAGGCGCTTCTCGCCGGTGAAATGAGCGGCCACATGTTTTTCAAGGAACGTTACTTCGGCTATGACGATGCGATTTATGCCTCCCTTCGACTTCTCGAGATTCTCGCCAATTCCGGCAAGCCGCTGTCAACCCTACTGGCAGATTTGCCGCCGAGCTTTTCCACGCCAGAAATTCGCGTCGACTGCGCGGACGAGCGGAAATTCGTGATCGCCGAAAAGGCCACCAAATATTTTCGCAAGTATTACGATGTGATCGATCTGGACGGTGTCCGGGTGCGGTTTCCCGAGGGCTGGGGGCTCATCCGCGCCTCCAACACCCAGCCCGCGCTGGTCTTGCGCTTCGAAGCGCAGACGATCGCGAAGCTCAATGAGTACCGCGCGTTGGTCGAGCGGAAGCTTAGGGAGTTCGACCTTCAGTAATCCTGCCCATGGACGGCAATATCGTCATCAAGGGCGCCCGGGTTCATAACCTTAAAAACATCGAGCTGGAAATCCCGCGCGGCCGTTTCGTGGTCATTACCGGGGTATCGGGTTCGGGAAAATCTTCGTTAGCCTACGATACGATTTATGCCGAAGGCCAGCGCCGTTATCTCGAGTCGCTTGGCGCGGATGCCCGCCAGCTCCTCCAACGGCTCGAACAGCCTGACGTCGACAGCATCGACGGCCTTTCTCCGACCATCGCCGTCCAACAAAAACCAGGCTTGGCGAGTCCTCGCTCGACGGTCGGCACGCTTACCGATATTCACGATTATTTGCGCGTGCTCTTCGCCCGAGTCGGGCAGCCGTTTTGCCTGACCTGTGGAAACGAGATCACCGCGCATACCATCGAGCAGATCGTCGATCAGGTGCTTGCCTTGGAGGCGCAAACACGCATTGTCGTCTTGGCGCCTGTGTCGCTATCTGCCGGGGCCGATATTAAAAAACTCTTCGGTGAATTTGCTCGCCAGGGTTTTGCCCGAGTCATGATCAATGGTGAGATGCGCGAGCTTGGGGATGAAGCGGACTTCGATATCGGCGCGGTGCGGCAGCTCGATCTCGTAATCGATCGCTTGATTGTGCGTCAGGGGATCGAGAAACGGCTGGCGGATTCGCTGGAAGTCGCGTCGCGCCATGGCGAGCAGCTTGTCAGGATTCAAATATTCGGCAGCAACGAAACTCCGTCCGACCGTGAAGTCCTGTTCAGTTTGCGATTGGTTTGTGTCCATTGCGGCACGGCCATGCCGGAGATTACGCCGAGCCTGTTTTCGTTCAATAGCCCGCAAGGCGCCTGTCCGGGTTGCAACGGACTGGGGAGGGTCGCCCCCGCCCGTGGCGGACACGATAGGACAAGACGCGATGATAGCGCCACGGCGCCGTGCCCCGAGTGCGGCGGCTCACGGTTCAGGAAAGAAAGCCGCGCAGTGCGCGTCGCCGGGCGCGATATCGTCGAGGTTGCTTCCTGGCCGGTTTGTGAAGCGCTGGCGTTTTTTTCGAAGCTGACGATCGGCGAGGAGCGAAAAATCGTCGGTCAAAAAATCGTCGAGCAATTGGTTCGTCGCCTTCGCGTGTTGGCTGAGCTGGGTCTCGAATATCTGAGCCTCGATCGGCCGACAGTGACGCTTTCAGGAGGAGAGCTGCAACGGGCGCGCCTGGCAAGACAAATCGGCTCAGCCATGGCGGGAGTTCTTTATGTGCTCGACGAGCCGAGTCTCGGTTTACACCAGAAGGACAACGCTAAACTGCTCCAATTGTTGAAGCAGCTGCGCGATGGGGGCAATACGGTTTTGGTCGTCGAGCACGACCGCGAAACGATGCTGGAAGCGGATTATTTGGTCGACATGGGGCCGGCGGCGGGTGTCCACGGCGGCGAAGTCGTTGCGCACGGAACGCCGGAGGAGATTGGCCGCAACCCGCAATCGCTTACCGGGCGCTATCTGTCTGGCCAAGCGAAGGTTTCGATGCCACGACAACGGCGCGCCGACTCAGGTCAATTTCTAAGGGTGCGAAAGGCCAACGCGCGTAATCTCAAAAATCTAACCGTGGATATTCCGATCGGTGTCCTGACCTGTGTCACCGGCGTTTCGGGATCGGGCAAAAGCACTCTGGTGATGGAAGTGCTTTACGCCGGCGTGTTGGCGCGATTGCAGCGCCGGAAAGACCATGCTTGCGGCGGCGCGGAGATTGCCGGTTGGGAAAATATTACTCGGATAATCGGCGTCGACCAAAGTCCGATCGGCCGCACGCCGCGGTCCAATCCCGCGACCTACACGGGTCTGTACGATCATTTGCGCGCGCTTTTCGCTCAGCTACCGGAGGCGCGCGTGCGCGGCTACGGCAGCGAACGGTTTTCTTTCAACGCGAGCGGCGGGCGCTGCGAAGCATGTGGCGGCGAGGGTGTTACGCGCATCGACATGTATTTTCTGCCGGAGGTTTATGTGACTTGCGCGGTATGCAAGGGACGGCGCTATAACCGCGAAACTCTGGACATCAAGTACAAGGGAATGAGCATCGCGGATATTTTGGATTTGACCGTTGATCAAGCGCTGGAGTTGCTCGCTCACATTCCCGCGATCCACGATCGCTTGCGCACCTTGCGCGAGGTCGGGCTGGGTTATCTGCAGCTTGGCCAACCTGCGTCGACTCTGGCGGGCGGCGAGGCCCAGCGCGTCAAGCTCGCGCGCGAACTGGCACGGCGATCAACGGGTCGGTCGCTTTACGTACTTGACGAGCCGACGGCCGGTCTGCATTTCGAAGATGTGAAAACGCTCCTGGAGCTGCTGCACCGTTTGACTGACCTGGGGAATACGATTGTCATCGTGGAGCATAACTTGGACGTCATCAAAAGCGCGGATTACGTCATTGACCTGGGTCCTGGAGGGGGCGAAAGAGGCGGCGAGCTGATTGCCCAGGGATCGCCAGAAATGATCGCCAGTATAGCTGCATCCGCAACCGGGCATTTTCTCCGGCAAGTGCTCGCCCAAGTGTAAAGATGAATTTAACGCTGCTCTGGATTGAAAAGTCCAAATATTTCAACAGCTTGGTTTGGTTTCTTCGGGGTTGACTCACTGTCCTGTATTGGTTAACTTGATATCAGACCTAATTAGTCTGTAATATCGTCGGAAAGATTCGTCTGTGCACATTATGGTTGTCAACACGCCCATTTACCTCGATAACCACGCTACGACACCGGTGGATCCGCGGGTGGTGGATACCATGCTGCCCTATTTTACCAAAAGTTTTGGTAACGCAGCGAGCAAGAGCCATTCCTTTGGATGGGAAGCCGAAGCCGCCGTGGACACTGCGCGCGAACAGGTCGCCCGATTGATCGGCGCGGCGTCGGCCCGGGAAATTGTCTTTACCAGCGGTGCCACCGAATCCGACAATCTCGCCATCAAAGGAGTAGCTGAAGCGTATCGTGCTCAGGGCGACCATATCGTCACTTGTTCGACCGAACACAAAGCGGTTCTCGATAGCTGCAAGTTTCTGGAGCGACATGGGTTTCGTGTGACGTACCTACCCGTGACTTCGGACGGCTTTATTGAGCTGCAGCGGTTAAAAGATGCGCTTTCCGAAAAAACCATTTTGATTTCGATTATGGTGGCCAACAATGAAATCGGCACAATTCAGCCGATCAAAGAGGTCGGTCGTTTGGCAAAGGAGAAAGGAATTCTCTTTCATACCGACGCAACCCAGGCGGTTGGCAAAATTCCGGTCAATGTCGTGGACATGGGAATCGATCTTTTGTCGCTGACCGCGCACAAAATGTATGGTCCCAAGGGCGTCGGCGCGCTTTACGTTCGTTCGAGCCGGCCTCGGGTTAAAATTACGCCGCTTATCGATGGCGGCGGCCATGAGCGCGGTATGCGCTCCGGAACGCCCAACGTTTCCGGCATTGTCGGATTGGGCAAGGCCTGCGAGCTTTCTCAAATGGAAATGGGCACCGAGGGCGAGCGTTTAACGGCGCTGCGCGAGCGGCTCAAACGCGCGCTGCTCGATCAGCTCGATGACGTTTACGTCAATGGCGACGCGCTCAAGCGTTTGCCGGGCAATCTCAACCTGAGCTTTGCGTTTATCGAGGGTGAATCACTCATGATGGGGCTCAAGGAAATTGCCGTGTCGACGGGTTCAGCCTGCACGTCCGCCAGTCTCGAGCCGTCCTATGTGTTAAAGGCGATCGGACTTGAAGACGCCATGGCGCATGCTTCCATTCGATTCGGCATCGGCCGATTCAATACCGCTGAGGAGATCGATTACGCTGCACAGCGCGTTGTCGAAGAGGTTTCCCGACTGAGGGAAATTTCACCGCTTTATAAAGCGAAAAAGAGCAGGTTACAGAAACGTCAGCACAACGAGGCGAGACCGCAGGAGAAGGTTTCCTGAGGTCTGACTGAGAAGGGAAGGACGATATTCATGGCCATGGGAGTCAGTCTCACCGAACGTGCCGCGGCGCGGATCAAGGAGCTGATTGCCGCGGATAGCCGCGAGGGGCAAGGTTTGCGGGTGAAAGTTGTCGGCGGCGGTTGCTCGGGCCTGCAGTACAAAGTCGATTTCGACATGCCCAAAGCGAGCGATAAGGTGTTCGAGAAGGACGGCGCGAAAGTTCTGATCGATATGAAGAGCTTGCTTTACTTGAGCGGCACCGAGCTCGATTACAAGGACGAACTCATGCAGTCCGGATTCGTGTTTCAAAACCCGAACGTCAAAAAGTCTTGCGGCTGCGGCGCGTCTTTTACCGTTTGAGTCAAATCAGAAAGCAGAACCATGAAACCAGCCAACAACACAGTCGAAGATCTCGCGCGCCGAGAATACAAGTACGGCTTCATCAGCGATATCGAAGCGGACACTGTTCCGCCCGGCCTCAATGAAGAGATCATTCGCTTCATTTCGGCGAAAAAAAACGAGCCGGAGTTCATGCTCGAATGGCGACTTAAGGCTTACCGCCATTGGGCGAAGCTGGAAAAATCCGAGGCTGAACCCAAATGGGCCATGGTGCATTATCCGCCCATCGACTATCAGGCGATTCGCTATTATTCCGCGCCGAAGAGCAAGTCGGACGGGCCGAAGAGCTTGGAGGAAGTCGATCCAGAGTTGCTTGAAACCTATGCCAAGCTCGGTATTCCTCTCAAAGAGCAGGAGCATTTAGCCGGAGTGGCCGTCGATGCGGTTTTCGATAGCGTTTCGGTAGCGACGACGTTTAAAAGCAAGCTTGCCGAGCTCGGCATCATTTTCGGCTCTTTTTCCGAAGCGGTACAGAATCATCCGGAGCTTGTGCAGAAGTACCTGGGCTCGGTTGTGCCTTACACCGACAACTTTTTTGCCGCGCTCAATGCCGCGGTGTTTACCGACGGCTCTTTCTGTTACATCCCCAAGGGTGTGCGCTGCCCGATGGAACTGTCGACCTATTTCCGCATCAATGCCGCGGACACCGGCCAGTTTGAACGCACTTTGATCGTCGCCGACGAAGGCGCAACCGTGAGCTATCTCGAAGGCTGCACGGCGCCGATGCGCGACAAAAACCAGCTCCACGCGGCGGTGGTCGAGCTGGTCGCCCACAAAGACGCGCAGATCAAGTATTCCACGGTGCAGAACTGGTATCCCGGCGATGCCGAAGGCAAGGGCGGCATCTATAATTTTGTCACCAAGCGCGGCAAATGTCTCGGCCAGCGATCGAAGATTTCCTGGACTCAGGTTGAAACGGGCTCGGCGATTACCTGGAAATATCCGAGTTGCATCCTGCAGGGCGACGATTCGGTCGGGGAGTTTTACTCGGTGGCTTTGACCAACAACTACCAGCAAGCCGATACCGGCACGAAAATGATTCATATCGGCAAAAACACCAAGAGTACGATCGTGTCCAAGGGGATCTCCGCCGGCCACGGGCAAAACACTTATCGGGGACTGGTGAAGATCATGAAGGGCGCCAGCGGGGCACGGAACTATTCGCAGTGCGATTCTTTATTGCTCGGAGACAAGTGCGGCGCGCATACGTTTCCTTATCTGGAAGTTTTGAACAACGCTTCTCAGGTCGAGCACGAAGCGTCGACGTCCAAAATCGGCGAGGACCAGCTCTTTTACTGCAAGCAGCGCGGCCTTTCTACCGAAGACGCGGTCAATTTGATCGTCAACGGTTTTTGCAAACAGGTTTTCAAGGAGTTGCCGATGGAATTTGCCGTCGAGGCGCAAAAGCTTTTGGGTGTAAGTTTGGAAGGAAGCATCGGGTAGCTGGTCCGGTGTTGAGAGTCGAGCGAAACTGAGAACGACTATGGTGCGCGCGGTTTACTTCGATAATAACGCCACGACCCGGGTGCTGCCCGAGGTGGCTCAAGCGATGATGCCCTACCTCACGGAATCCTACGGCAATCCATCGAGCATTCACCGTTTCGGCAGCCAAGTGGGCCAGAAAATATCCGAGGCGCGGGAGCAGGTTGCCGCGCTGATCGGCGCGGCCGATCCGGTGGAAGTGATTTTCACCGGCAGCGGCACCGAAGGTGATAACGCGGCGATTCGCGGCATGCTCGAGGCGCGCCCGGATAAGCGCCACATCGTGACGACACAGGTCGAGCACTCCGCTGTGCTGGGTCTCTGCCAACACCTGGAAAGAAAAGGCTATCGGATCACTTGGTTGAATGTGGATGAGCATGGCGCGCTCAATCTGGAAGAGCTTCGCGCGTCATTGGCCAATGACACCGCGTTGGTGTCCATCATGTGGGCCAATAACGAGACCGGCGTCATTTTTCCTGTGGAACAGATCGGCGCAATTGTGCGGTCCAGAGGAATCCCCTTTCACGTGGACGCCGTGCAGGCTGCCGGGAAGATTTCCGTTCGTGTTAAAGATCTGCCGATCGATCTGCTGACAATCTCGGCGCACAAATTTCACGCGCCCAAGGGCGTCGGCGCGCTTTACGTGCGCCGCGGCATTACCTTTCCGCCGTTCATCATCGGCGGCCACCAGGAGCGCAATCGCCGCGCCGGGACTGAAAATGTCGCCGCCATCGTCGGCATGGGCAAGGCGGCGGAAATTGCCCTCGAAAGATTGGCCGATGATTCGGCGCGGATCGGCAAATTGCGCGACTTACTTGAGACCTTGTTGCTGGAGTCCTGCCCCGGCAGCCGGGTGAATGGTCAGGACCAGAATCGAGTTTCGAATACGTCAAACATGAGCTTTCGTTATCTTGAAGGAGAATCGATCCTGGTCCTGCTCGACCAAGTCGGCATCTGTGCGTCCACCGGGTCCGCTTGTACGGCGGGCTCTTCAGAGCCGTCGCATGTGCTGCGGGCCATGAAGGTGCCGGCCGATTGGCTCCAGGGTGCGGTTCGTTTCAGCTTGGGACGGTTCAATACTGAAGAAGAAGTCCGCTATGTGAACCAAATGGTGCCTTCGATCGTCCAACGTCTGCAGGGTCTTTCCGCCCTCGGCAAGCTTGGACAGGAACGCTCTCAGCCGGAGCAGCTTCGCGCAAGCACCACCGGAGCAAGGGGGTAAGGCCACATGGGACTCATGCAGATTCCTCGGCGTGTCGATTACGGGTTACGAGCGGTCATTTATCTAGGAGACCAACAGCAGGGGAAATGCAGCTCCATAACGGAGATTGCCAAGCATCAAGGAGTACCCAAAAAATTCTTGGAGAAAATCATCCAGGATTTGGTGCGCGGTGGGTTGATCCAATCGAAACGAGGTCCGGCGGGCGGCTACAAGCTGGCGCGTTCGGCCGAGGCGATTTCATTTTGCGACGTCATTGAGGCGATTGAAGGGCCGATTTCGGTCAACGCCTGTTTGGATCATGCATTGGGGTGCGATCAGATTCCGCGGTGCACGATGATCGGTGTGTGGAGTGAAGTACAACGAAGTGTGACCGAGGTTCTCAGCCGGACGACGATCGCCGCCCTGCGGCAACCGGCCTGCCGGGATTTACTGGGTTCCTCTTCTCTTTCGAGTGCGGCATGAACAAATTCAAACCGTACTCCAACGGGAGGTGGTTTTATGAGCTACGATACAGGACTTAGCATGGAAGACCGGGTAACCTCGCTGTTCCAACCGGACACGCTGCTGCCGGAGCAGTATCTCGACACGTTTCGGCGCAAGTTGCATCTCGAGCCGGAAAAAAAGTTGCTGCTGGCGATTCTCGAGGACGCCATCGCTTGTTACCAAAAGTATTTCTTCGCACGAGACATCAAAGGCAAGACGCTTTTTCACGAGGCCCGCGAGTGGGTTGAAGGGCCGGGAGGCGTCGGTGTTTTTTCTTTCGACAGCGTCTGTGAGGCGCTCGGGTTAAATCCCGATTACCTCCGGCGCGGGCTGGCTGATTGGAAGAAGGCGGCGTTGGCGCGGCACACGCAGACAAAAGTTTATCAATTGACGCCTAGCCCGCGCAAGCAAAGCCGCAGAGTCGGGGTGCCGCGTACTCGTAAGGCGAATAGACGTTTGCGTCGCGCAGTGGGGCGCTAGCGCGCGTTCCCGCTTGTTCATGCCTTGTCCTATCGGCGATGACGGCCCGGTCCGTCATCGCCGTTTCATTCCCGGCGGCTGGGTCTCTCTTGAAAATCAAACCAATCAAATTCATAGATGAGACATGAGAAAAACGAAACGCCGCCGCTCGGAATCCCGGCGATTGTTATACAGGTTGCGTTATCGGCTCGGGGAGCAGGCGTTGCGTTGGTTTATCCAGTCCCTGCCTTACTTGCCGCCGCGGCTCGTATTCGCTTTCACGCGCTTCATGGCGCGCGTGGCATTCATCGTGCTCTCGGGTTACCGCAAACGCATGTATGAGAA
>CAMLCX010000046.1 GCA_946478635.1 uncultured Pseudomonadota bacterium | reverse complement strand
TCGCGCACTCAAAAAACTTCTCGTTCAGCTCCGCGTCGGTCATCGGAAACTCCGGGCCGCCTTTGGCGTGCTCGGCCTCGCGGGAGTAAACCTCTCCGCTCTTCAACCGGACGGTAACCCGGCAAGGCCGGCCGCTCAGAGCACTCTTCTTGAGACCCGTGTCTAAATTCATTTTAACTCGCTCGGCGAGCTTCAAAACATTGGGCTCCCGCACCGCGCTTTCAGTGAAAGTATCGATGCCGACTTTGCCGTCGATGACGGCGCGCGCAACCAAGTACGGCATGCAGAACTTTCCCTGGATGCTGGTTTGCGGCACGCGGAAGGCGATTCTGTCGAAGGTGTGCTTGACCACGTCGACGTCGACGGACTCGATCATCTCCGGAGTGAGCCCATGCTTGGCCCGGAACTCGAGCACCGAATCGATCACTTGATGGGTGAGCCCGCCGCAAGGGTAAGGTTTGATGCGCAGGCCGTCGGTCAGCAATGCGTAGGAGCGCCCGAGCTCATCGATTGCCTTTTCGTTGATGGCCGTGCCGCCGTGCAGCGTCTGGTAGAAGCCCACGCCTGCTTCGATGGCCTTCGCGTTTGCCGTAAAACCCGAGCGCGCGAGTTTGGCCGCGAGAACGCCGTTGCGCGCGCCGAGGCCGACATGCAAAGGCTTGGTCATGGTGCCGAAATTGGCCACCACGCCGCTCGCCATCGAGGCCGTGATACCGAGCGCCATTTCCATTTGCTCGGCGGTTAACCCGAGCAATTTGCCGCAACCGACGGCCGCACCAAAGGAACCCAGCGTGCTCGGCGCGTGCCAACCTTCATGCGCGCTCTCGCGCAGGGAATGGGCGAGCTTGGCGGTAATTTCGTAACCCGTGACGTAGGCTTCGATCATTTGCCGGCCGTTGCTGCCGAGCGCCTCGCCCAGCGCGAAGATCGCCGGAATAATCGGCGCGGTGGGCTGTCCCATGAGCGTAAAGCTGTGGTCGAAATCGAGCGCGTGCGCCGCCGTGCCGTTGGCGAACGCCGCCTGCATGGCCGAAGTCTTGAATCCCTGCCCGATAACGCTGGTCTCCTCCCTGGCGTTTTCCTGGCGCGCAACCTCGGCGCAGATCTTTGCGTCTTCTTCTCTGCTGCCGGCGAGCGCCACGCCGAGACAATCGCGCACGGCGGTCTTGGCCGTCTGCACGGCGGCGGGCGGAATGGTTTCGTATTTGAGTTGCGCTGCGAACTGAGCGATCTTCGCGGTTACGTCCATGGGTCCTCCAGTTATTCTCTTTAGGCAAGTTAATATGGATTCCCTTCTAGCAAAGCTTGGGCGTCCTGGCTAGGCAAAAGCAGTGCGGCGAACCGACGCCATTCGCCTCGAATCACGTCGACGCCAGAGGCATTTCGTGTTACGAGTGATGAAATAACCTCTCAGGATTATGGACGAGACCGCTCCGCAACACGGCCGCGCCGGCATGGCGCGCAACGCCGGCGTCATCAGCCTGGCCGTGATGGCGAGCCGGGTGCTCGGTTTGGTGCGCGATCAGGTATTTGCCGCGCTTTTCGGCGCCGGCCTGCACTTCGATGCGTTCATCACGGCGTTCCGCATTCCCAATCTGTTGCGCGACCTGTTCGCCGAAGGTGCTCTTTCGGCCGCGTTTGTTACGACCTTCACGCAGACACTCCAGAGCAAAGGCAAAGACGAAGCCCTGCGCTTATCGAATCGCGTCGCGACTCTGATCATCATCTTCATCACCGCAATTTCCATTCTCGCCTGGATCTACGCGCCGGCCATTGTCCGCATGCTCGCGCCGGGTTTTTTCGACGTTCCCGGTAAAGCCGCGTTGACCATCGAGCTCACGCGCATCATGATCCCGTTTCTGTTGCTGATCGCCCTGGCGGCGCAAGCGATGGGCATGTTGAATGCGTTCAACGTCTTCGGCTTGCCTGCCCTGGCCTCGGCGTTCTTCAACATCGGCTCGATCATCGGCGGACTGTTGCTCGGTTTCAGCCTCGGTCCGATGATCGGACTCACTCCGATCGGCGGCATGGCCTACGGCACGCTGATCGGCGGCTTCATGCAACTGGCCGTGCAGTGGCCGAGTTTGCGCCGCCGCGGCATTCGCTACCGGCCCGATTTTAGCTTGAATGATCCCGGCGTGCGCCAGATCCTGCGTTTGATGGGGCCGGCGATCATCGGCACCGCGGCCGTGCAGATCAACGTTTTCGTAAACACCAATTTTGCCTCGGCCATCATCGATCCCGCCACGGGCGCCGTGCTCAACGGACCGGTCTCCTGGCTGAGCTATGCGTTCCGCTTCATGCAATTTCCCATCGGCGTGTTCGGTGTCGCCATCGCCACCGCGGCGCTGCCAACGCTGTCGCGCAACACGGCCAATCCGGACAACATCGAATTTCGCCGGACTCTCGCCCACTCGTTGGCTCTGGTTTTTCTCCTGTGCATTCCATCCGCGATTGGCCTCGCGGTCCTGGGTCGGCCGATCGTTGCGCTCATCTTCGAGCATGGAAAATTTACCGGCTTCGACACCGTGCAAACCGCCAATGCTCTCGCCGCCTACTCGCTCGGACTTGCCGGCTACGCCGCGGTCAAAGTGCTTTCACCGGCCTTCTATGCGCTCAACGACGCGCGCACGCCGATGCTCGTAAGCCTGGGTTCCATCGCAGTGAACTATGTGATGAATTCACTGCTCGTCCAATCCTTCGGCCACGTCGGTCTCGCCTTCTCCACGTCCGCCGTGGCCCTGGTGAATTTTTTATTGCTGGCGCTGCTCATGCGCCGCCGGATACGTCGGCTGGATGGCCGGCGGCTGGGAAAGACCGTGGCGCGAATCTTTGCGGCATCGCTGCCCATGGCCGCGACGGCATGGCTCGCCAGTGAATCGGCTGGCATGCTGCCGCTCGACGGCCTCGCGCTCCATTTCATTCAAGTCCTCGGCAGTATCGGCCTAGCGGCGCTGGTGTTTTATCTTTCGTGCCGTCTGTTCGGAGTTGAAGAGCTGGACGAGGCCGTCAAGGCGCTCGCCGGACGATTTCCGCGCTCCCCGCGCCGCGCCTAGGCTAGGGTTCAAGCCGCGAGTTTATATCCGGTGACAACGAAGGTTGCGGCGACAAAAGCGAATTTCCCCCAAAGATTGACAGCAGCCATCCGACCAATTAACAATCCACTCATCCAATCTGCGTCCTTGGAGGATTTATGCCGAAAGTCACTTCATTGGGTCACTTGGGATTTTACGTTCGCGACATCGAGCGTTCCGTCGCGTTCTACCGCGACATCCTCGGCCTTCAGGTGAGCGACCGGAGCCCGCGCGGCGCGGTTTTCATGACCGCGCAGGACCGTCTGGCCGAACATCATGAGCTCTACCTGGCGCCGGGGCGCAATGACGAAACGAACGTCAACGTCATCCAGCAAATCTCCTTCCGCTGCGCCACGCTGAAAGACGTCAAAGATTTTTACGGAGTTTTCGTCG
The DNA here is from genome assembly GCA_946478635.1 of uncultured Pseudomonadota bacterium. Next base: position 12,817 of record CAMLCX010000046.1, on the reverse strand, counting down.
AGAACCGGGTGCCGATCAACCGGGTGGTGAGTCACGGCAATACCGTGAGCATTTACGCCCAGGATCCCGACGGCAACTCAGTGGAAGTTTATTGGCCGAGCGGCGTCGACGTGCCGCAACCATTCGGCAAGCCCATGGACCTGACCAAGAGCGACGCGGAAATCCGCGAGCAGCTCAATCAGATTCTCAAAGATTGGGAACAGTCGGCCTAGAGTGGAGGCAATATGTCTGGCCGCCGCCTGTCCATCAACATTTGCGTGCAAATTATCATCACGAGCGGTTACGTTGCGTTACTGATCCTTCCAGCGACACTCTTTGCGGCGACACCGGCAAAAACAGTGCGGCTCGCCTACAGCGCCTTTGCCTATGCGAATCCGCCGTTTTGGATCGCTCACGAGGCTCAAGCTCTTTGAAAAATACGGCCTGGAAACGGAACTGGTTTACGTTTCGGGCGCGCGTCCGATTCAGGCCATGCTCGGCGGTTCCATCGATGTCTCGCAAGTCGGCGGCGCCGCGACTGTGGCCGCCGCCGCGCAGGGCGCTGACATAGCCATCCGGCCAAGGGGAAAAATCCCGCCGATTTTGTCGAGCTCAAGTTTCTCAAGAAGCTGGAAGAAGAAGGATTCTTCAAACAGCTCATGAAACAATAGCCAACCCGCACCACAAAGATTGGAGAACCGACAGATGAGAGTTGACGTCCACAGCCATACCGCGCCGGCAAAATACGTCGAGGCGATCCGGCGCGACCCCAAGAGCATGGGTTGCCGCGTCGAGAAAGACGCCCAAGGTCACGACGTCATCGTTCAGGAAACCGGCCGTTCCACTCGACTGCGCGCCAACTTGATCGACGTTGACCTTCGATTGCGCGAGATGGCCGCGGAAAACGTCGACGTCATCGTCGAGTCGCTGCTGCCGCCCTTGCTGCCCCTCCGGGCACCCACCGCCGCCGCGGTGAATGTGTGTCAGATCGTCAATGATGCGATTGCCGATGATGCGGCTCGCTATCCGGGGCGGATGGTCGGTATGGGCATCGTGCCCTTTCAAGACACCGGCGAAGCGGTCCGCGAGCTGGACCGGATCGTCAAAGAACACCGTATGCGGTCCGTTTTGATCCCCGCGAGTCACGGCGGCAAGAATTTGGACGAGCCGGAATTTTTCTCTTTTTTCGAACGCGCCCAGGAACAAGGCGTGCTGGTTTTCATTCATCCACACGAAGTCGCCGCCGCCGACCGGCTGAAAAAATATGCGCTGATCAATCTAATCGGCAACCCGTTGGAAACCACCATCGCGCAGGCAAGCTTGATCTTCGGTGGCGTGCTCGAGCGATTGCCGCAATTAAAAGTCTGTTGCGCCCACGGTGGCGGCTACTCGCCTTGGATCCGCGGCCGCTGGCGTCATGGTCAGACGAGTCGTCATGAAGCCCGCGACATGATCAGCCGTCCGATCTACGAATACTTGAGCCGCATGTACTTCGACACCTGTGTTTTCGATCCTGCTTCGCTGGAATTCCTCATCAAAACCATGGGCGCCGATCATGTGCTACTTGGCACTGACTATCCGACGCCGATGATCGATGCGGGCCAGGTGCGGATCGTTGAGCATCTCACCGGGCTCAGCGAAACAGATAAAAACAATGTGTTGGGCGACAACGCCGCAAGGCTGCTCGGATTACAATAAGTTGAACTTATTCACGACTGAAAACGGAGGTGAACCATGCCGTACATTCCTTACGTCGATCCAAAAACGGTGACAGATCCGGAAATCAGAGGCTATCTCGAGCTGGCGCGCCGCGAAGGCACGCCGCGCCCGGAAAGCCAGGCGGTGCGCGCTCATGTACCCAATGTCATTCGCGCTTTCTCGCAAGCCTGGGAGCTCACTTTTCGTAACGGCGTCGCCGATCATGCGCTCAAAGAGCTCTGTCGCGTCTACGTCTCGAAATCGATCCAGTGCGAGTATTGAGGCGTACAGCGCTCCGTCCAGGCTGGACGGCAGGGACTCACCGAAGCGAAATACGACGAGCTGCTCAATTTTGCCGACTCGGATAAATTTACCGAACGAGAAAAAGTCGCTCTGACCTACACCAGCGCAATTGCCTGGAATTCCGACATCGCCGATGATGCGCTCTGGGCAAAACTCCATCAGCACTTCACGATCCCGGAACTCGTGGAGCTCGGCTTTTTCATCGCTTTGACCTTGGGCCAGCAACGCTGGATCAAAACCCTCGGCATCGAGCACGGCGCGGTGCTCGCCGATACCACCGCGGGCCTGGCGCCGGCGCCGAGAGTGGATTGAAAGTGCTCTATATAACTAAAGGAAGGACTTCCTTAGAAAGCCGGCGACTGATCGGCGCTTCTTAGCCTCTCCCACCGGGAGAGGCCGCCGCCTCGGTGGGTGAGGGCAAGCGGCTAAGACCGATTCATCCATGCGGCAAATGAAATTCTAATTTATTCCCCCGCGGCGTTCTCCTTACCACCAAGCACCGCTACATCATCCACAACAAAGATCGTCAACGCTTCGCGCCGGTTTCTAACCGTCAACTCATGGCGCGGCAGGGCCCTCGCATCCATCCCGGAGCGCGTCGCAACTTCTTCCGAAATGACCAGTTGGCAGCCGTATTCCTTGGTCAAATCCTGCAGGCGGCTCGCCACGTTTACCGTGTCACCGATCGCCGTAACATGGACGGTCGTACCGTAACCCATGCGCCCGACCACCGCCGGCCCGCAGTGAATGCCGACGCCGAGCTTCAGCGGTTGGGGTAATTCCTCGGAGAGCGATTCGCTCAACCGATTCACGCGCTCGACCATTCCTCTGGCCGCCGATAGCGCCTGGCGACATCCTTCTTCCGGACCCGACTCGACGCCGAACAATGCCATCACGCCGTCGCCGATGAACTTGTCGACCATACCGCCCGCGCTTGTGATGCATTCGCCGACCGTCTCAAAGTAATTGTTCAAAAGAAAAACCAGATCGTAGGGCAATTTTTGCTCGGCGATGCCGGTAAAGGTGCGCAGATCGGCGAACAAAACCGCGATCGTTCGTTCCTGTCCGGCGAGATAGGAGGGCTGCGCGTAGCCGTCGCTCGCCTGCGCGCTCGCAGGGAGAAGCGGCGTCACCGATACCTTTCCCGTCGGCCTAAGCTGGCAAGCCAGCCTGACGTTTGGCGGCGCGCCGACACGATCGAGCACGCGTTGTTCGGTGGCGCTCGCCGGCGGCAGCGACGAAAATCCCGCGACGCGGATGCGGCAAGTCGAACAGCGGCCGCGGCCGCCGCACACCGATGCGTGCGGAATGCCGGCGAAACGGCTCGCCTCCAGGACGGAAAAGCCGCGCGGCACTTGGACGGCGCGGCCGTCGGGGTAAGCGATGCGGACGCGGCTCCGCCGGTCTTTCAGCTGGCGGAGCATGCGCGCGATCAGAACGAATCCCAGACAACTCCAGAAACCGTAGATAATGCCGTCATGCAAGCGGACCAGAGATTGGCCGTCGCCGATCGCGGCGGCATGGGTGATTTCCTTTATGTGCTCGATCCAGCCGGGGTCGCGGGCGATCAAAAACTCCACTTGGCGGCCTGCCTGAACAAAGCCGAGCAGGGCCAAGACCGGCAATAGTAGAGCGGCGGAGAAAAACAGCACGGCATAACGCGAGTAGAAGCGCCGAAGCCGCAGCCAATAATAAAGCCCGATGCAGCCGTGCGTCCAGGCGACCGCGATGAGCAGCGCCTGCCGGACGCCGTAAACCGGGCTCAGATACCAAAGCGTCAACACCGTTTTCGCATAAGAGTCTTCCACTCCGTGCCATTCGTAGGCCATGCGAGTGCCGACAAAATGAACCGCCAACAACGGCGGTATGCAAAGGCCGAGTGTAAGCTGCAATGCTTCCCCTACCGGCATACGGAGATGATGCCGCTGGTAAATCGCCCAAAGCGCAAGCGAGAAGTGAGTGAGCAAGGCGCCGTAGAACGCCGTGGTCGCGACCGGGTTGCGCCACAGGGCCAAAAACCAAATCCGCCCGGCTTCCATCGCGTCGAGGGAAAGCAGCCCGAGAGCGTGATTCAACAGATGGGTGGTTAGATAGGAAAACAGGATGATCCCTGTCGTCAAGCGCGTGCGGCGGACATTCATAGGCGAGTGCAATCTACTACGGGGAGCTACGGACAGTCTATGCCGAAAACCCGCACGAGCGGGGCTTCATTGAGCGCGTTGAACAACGCGCTCTGGGTCTTCTGGCTGCTTCGACGGAGATCGATGCGGCCTCCGCCAAGAGCCGCTGTTGACTCCCTCCATGAACTCGTCCTATTTATGAAAAGCCCGATGAAAGCGAACGCGCTCGTGCTTCGATCGCGGCGACAAATCACCCATGGGAGTACGTGATGAGAGATGGATTTAAAGTTATCGATGCCGATCGGCACGTGCTCGAGCCGACCGACTTGTTTGAAAAATATCTACCCGCCAAGTTTCGCAACCGGGTCAAGATCGAAGGCCCCAACCAGTCGCGCCGTTCCATCGACGGCCAACCAATCTCCGACGCCGACAAGATGCGCGGTACCAGCAAACAGGAGGATTTCGGTTTTACCTTCGGCGCCTCCAGGCGCTGGCGCGAAACCTTCGCCGACGCGCTGGCGGCAAAGTTCGACGCGCCCTCCAATGTGCGCGACATGGACCGCGAAGGCGTCGACGTGAGCGTGCTCTTTCCCACGCTCGGCCTCTACATTATGTGGCGCGACAATCTCGACCCGGAACTGAGCACAGCGATTTGCCGCGCTTACAACACCTGGCTGGCCGATTATTGCAGCTACGATCCCAAGCGGCTCCACGGCGTCTGCCTGATCCCGTTGCAGGATCCGCCGCGGGCCGTGGAAGAGCTGCGCCACGCCAAGGAGAAACTCGGCCTCGTTGGAATTTTTTGGCGCCCCAACAAGCTTTGCGGTCGAACGCTTTCCAGCCCGGACTACCATCCGGTCTATGAAGCGGCGGCCGATCTCGGAGTCGCCGTGTGCGTCCATGAAGGCGCGCGCACCGTTCTTGAGCAAGCCGGCTCGGACCGCTACAGCGAGTTTGGCCGGCACGTCGCCTGCCATCCGCTCGAACAGATGCTCGCCAGTTTGAATTTCTGCGCCGACGGCGTGCTGGAAAAATTTCCCAAGCTAAAAGTCGCTTATCTCGAATCGGGCTGCGGCTGGGTGCCGTTCTGGCTCGAGCGCATGGACGAACATTGGGAACATGAAGGGCACGGCCAGGCAAAGACCACCCGGGAAAAACCGAGTTACTATTTCAAGCGCCAGTGCTGGGCAAGTTGCGAAGCGGGCGAAGAGCTCGCGCCGGTATTCATCGAGCATGTCGGCGACGACTACCTGACCATCGCCACCGACTACCCGCACAGCGATTGCATCGGCAAATTTCCCGATCGCACCGTGGGCGATCTCACCAAGAACGATCACATCTCGCAAGCGTCGCGGCGGAAAATCCTTTGGGACAATCCGGTGCGCCTATATGGACTGGAGGTTTAAGACACATGGGTAAGTTTCACGTAGTTTATTTCGGCAGCAACGACGTGCCGATGAATCTAATCAAGCCGATCCTGGCCGAGATCGACGCGGACATGACGATCCGGCGACCGACCAATGACGCCGAGGTGGTAGAGATGGGCAAAGATGCCGACGGCATCATCATGCACGGGTCGGTGCCGCTGTCGCGCGAAATTATCTCCCAGCTCAAGCGCACCAAAGTCGTTTGCCGCACCGGCGTCGGCGTCGATCGCATGGATCTCAAAGCCGCCAAGGATCATGGCTTGATCATCTGCAACGCCGCGGGCTGTAATTCCATTGAAGTCGCGGAACAGGCCATCGGCCTGCTGATCGCGATCTCGCGCAAGCTCATGCGCATGAATCAATACGTGCGCGACGGCAAATGGAAACGGCATACGGCCGAGCTGCACGCCTACCGCGGGCGGGTTTACCGCATTCAGGGACGCACGCTCGGCATCGTCGGTTTGGGGCACGTCGGCAAGCAAGTCGCGCCGCGCGCCCAGGGGATGCGCTTGAACGTGCAGACCTACGATCCCTATCTCGATCCGAAAGTCGCCGAGAAGATGGCCGTCAAAATGGTTTCCTTCGACGAGTTGGTGAAAACTTCCGACTTCATTAGCGTGCACGCGCCGCTGACCAAACAAACGCGCCATATGTTCAGCACGCCGCAGTTCAAAGCGATGAAGAACACGGCCTATCTGATCAACTGCGCGCGCGGCGGCCTGGTGGATTCCGATGGATTGTATGACGCCTTGGTTGCGGGAGAATTGGCCGGTGCCGCTCTCGATGTCACCGATCCCGAACCGTTGCCCGCGGACCACAAGCTGCTAACGCTGCCCAACGTCATCGTCACCTGCCACACCGCGGCAAATTCGGACGAATCCTACGCCGACTGCCAAACCCACGCGGCGCGGGAAGTCGCCAACGTGCTCAGCGGCAAGGGGCCGACGACCGAGATCAAAGATCCTTGGTTATTGGCTGAAGCGCAGGATGAAGGGTTTGGCGGGGTGTAACTCCCGGGTAATAACATCCGTCATTTGAAAGGCTCGAGTCGCAATGACCCGGGCCTTTTTGATTTGCAACAAGACAACTTCTTGGTTCATTGCAAAACACCGCCGTCGGACAAGCGCGACCAACCAGTGAAGCAGTACGGACAGCGAGATCTAGGTTTGAGTACGTAGCGAAACCCGGCCAAATGATCTCCGCTCATCTTCCCCACAATTCCTTGGTCGCGATGCGCGCGCCTTCGGCCATGGCCTGAAACTTTGCCCAGCCGACTTGCGGATGCCCGACTCGGGAACCGATGCCACAGTCGGTGCCGGCGATCACGTTCTCCCTCCCGACGATCTGAGCGTAACGCACCAATCGATCGGCGATCGCGCGAGGATGCTCGATGAAGTCGCTATAGTGGCCGATGACGCCAGGAATTAAAATTTTTCCATCCGGCAACTTTGATTCCTCCCACACGCGCCATTCGTGATCGTGGCAGGGATTGGAGGCCTCGATGGAGTAGGCGCCGGCGCGCACCTTGAGAATCAAATCGACGATTTCCTTTAAGGGAATGTCATATTTGTGCGGGCCGTGATAACTGCCCCAACACATGTGAAAGCGGACCCGCTCGGCCGGCAGATCGCGCAGGCCGTGATTGAGCGCATCGATGCGCATCGTTTGATACCTCCGGTAGTCCGCCACGCTCATTTCCGGATGCATTTGCCAGGCGTCGGCGAGATCCGGATCGTCGATTTGCAGCACAAAGCCCGCATCGACGATACCCTTGTACTCCTCGCGCATGGCATCGGCGATGGCGAACAGATACGCCTCGTCGCTCGGGTAATACTCGTTTTTCATCCAATGTTCCATCGTGCCCGGCGCGATGGCCGGCAAAAAGGCTTCTTCGTAGTTTCGGCCTCGGAGCGCGGCATTCAAATTCTCGATATCCGATTTCAATTCAGCGTGACCGACGTATTTGAGCGGCTCCACGCAATAAAACACCCGGGCATGATGGCCGATGGAAGTTCGTCCGCCTCGATTGAAATAGTCGGGGAACTCGGCCATGTCGCGCCCGAAAATAGACGTCGGCTTGAAATCGGCGGCCGCCGCGCGCTCGACGAAGCCGCTCAAGCGCTCCCGGGTGTAGCGTGAAAAGTTGGATTTACCCAACTCGCCGTCGTTGACGATGTCGACACCGCACTCGATCTGCTTTTGTACGACCTCCGCGACCGCTTCGCGCGAGCGTCTGGCCAGCGCGTCGCCGTCGTGAGGCTTGCCGTCATTTCGGGCGACCAGCATTTCCATCAAATCTTTCGGCCGCGCCAGGCTGCCGACGTGCGTAACAAGGATTCGGTCAGTGCTGCGTTTCATGACAACGGCCCTCGCTTTCAATGGTTGGAGTGTTGCTAATTCTGAATTCCATTACTCCACCACTCCATCACTCCATTTTTTCCCTCATCTTTACGAGCCCTTCTCCATGATGTACTTGACCAAGAAGGGCCACACCTGCGTTGCGTCCGCGATCATCTCGGCGTAGACGCCGTTCTTATCGGCTTTGCGCCAGGACTCGTTTTCGGAATACGTGCAACCGGAGAGGTGTCCGAAGTGGGGTCTATCGGGGCAGATTCTCACGCCATAACTGAAGCGGCGGTTGGGAAAGGTCGGACCAAGGCGTTCGTTAATGATTTCGATCAGCGGCGCGACATTCTGCACGTTATTGCGCGGCACGCCGCCACCAATAGTAAAGATGCCAAACCGCTTCGAACCGGTGACCAGCTTGATCAATGCTTCGCTGTCGCGCTCCAAATCCATGAGAATGGGATTCTCACCGCGGCGGCGGCGCTTCATGTTATGAATGTAGATATCGTTGCCCAGCTCCGAATCGACGAAGGCGGGAACAAACACCGGCACGCCGTGGGCATAGGCCGACTTGAGAATGCCGCGCTCGTTCGGATAATTCTCCGCCAGGTATTTGCCGATGAGTCTGTTCAATTCGGTGGGACCGAGCGGACGGCCGCCGTCGATCTTCTCGATGACTTTTCCAATCACCTCTTCGACGGTATCGAGATTGGTCTCCGGTTCCAGCGTGTCGGTCACGCGGTTGAGTTTCCGCCGCGCGAGCTCGGTGTCGTTGTATTTGGGGTTGTATTTGTAATGTTTGAGGCCGATCGACGAAACCAGCCCGTGCGCCATCAACGCGCCGGTGGATGAAATCGCGTGAATCAAGCCCATTTCGATCATGTCGCAGATGACAAGATCCATCTTGCCCACGGTCATGGCTCCGCTGATGGTCAGGAAGCGCACCGCGCTCTTGTCGCCGGTCATGGCCTCGAGTGCTTTTGCGCCGCGCGCCACCTGCGTCGCGAGACCGCCATAGGGTCCGAGTTTCGCGATCAAAGAGCCGACAGAACTGCGCCTGTCGTTGATCCATTCGTCGAGCGCGGCGTAAATCACCGGCATCACATAGCGAGGATCGGCAAATACCGCGTCGGGAAAGTAGCCATCGCGAATCTGCCCGGGCCGCGCCATGTCGAAGGGGTTGATAAAAACAGCCCGGCTCTTTTTTTTGTAGATCGCCTCAGCGTCCCTTTCGGAAAACCCGCCGACCACAACGATATTTGCCGAACCATTTTTCGCCTTCGCATACTGTGATGGCCGTACGAGTTTTCCACACCAGCCGTTATCGACAAACCTTTTTAGCAATCTTCCCAACGGCGAATCTTCCAGGCCATCATAGATTAGCAAAGGCTTGTTTTTCGCAATCACCATCTCCCGCAAGGTGCCCGCAACTTCGCCCAGCATACGGGCTCCGAAGGCGCAGTAGCGCAGCGCGGCGACGATATCGCCGACGCTTTGGCATTTTTGTAGATCAAGCGACCGGAGCTCCTCGAATTGCAATGGTTTCACAAGATTGTTCTCGCTAGCGTGCCGCCGGGTTCGTGACACGCGGGTTTCTTTCAGTCAATTTTCGACACTAGCAATTTGAAATGAATTTAGGTTTTCGTCGGACTGGGTTGCTAACGCAATGCCGGCAGCACGGAACGGGAACACCGCTCCATCGACTTCAACACTTTGTCCTGGCTCAGGCCGCCGAAGTGAAAAGTCAGGCCGATGTGCGTCGTGCCGACGACTTCAACAATACGTTTCAAAATGCGCCCACAACTTTCCGGTCCGCCGAATACGCCGCGGCTGTCGCGCACCATCGCGTCGTAATCCAAGTGCCCAAAGACCCGGTCGTACGCCGGATTTCCGGGCGCGAGATTGAGCGCCTCCAACGCAAAGCCGCGCCAGCGATGCCAGTGCTCGATCACTTCGGCGCGCGCCTGCCCGTCATCGGCGCCGACGTAAATGGGATACATGGTGAAGACCTCTTTACCTGCCACGTCGTGCCCGCCCGCGCGCAGCGCCGAGTGATACATTTCCACGCGCGGGCGCTGCTCCTCGTTGGTGGCGATCCACGGCAGGGTCATTAAATGATGGCCGCGCCGGCCGATCATGTTGAAACTTTCCGGATCGCGGTTCGCCGTCACGAAAATCGGCGGAAATGGTTTCTGATACGGCTGCGGGTAAACCCGCAGCTTGGGGAAATGGTAATGCTCGCCCTGCCACTCGAACTCGCCGCCGCTCCAGGCCCGCATGATGACATCGAGTCCTTCGGGCAGCCGCTTTTGCGCGTCGTTCCAGTCGTAACCAAAGACCGCATACTCGGTCGGGTGCATGCCGCGCCCCGCGCCAAAATTGAGCCGGCCCTCGGAAAGCTGATCGACCATGGCGAACTCTTCGGCGATGCGCAATGGATTGTGCATCGGGACGATCGAAACCGCGGCGCCCAGGCGCATTTTTTTCGTGCGTTGCGCCGCCGCAGCCAAAATCACCGACGGGCTCGGCATCATGCCGCCGAAATTGCGAAAGTGGTGCTCGGTCACCCAGAAAGAATCGAAGCCGAGAGACTCCGCCGCATCCATCTGCTCAAGCCACCGGCGATAAATCGACCGGCTGTCGCCGTCGAGCTCAGGAACGTAGGTGTTGAGAATGTAGTATCCGAACTTCACGCGCTTGACTCTCCTTGTTCGCCGCCGCGGCGCGCGGCCGCGCTTCGAGTGCGAGCTAGAAAATAGGGGGATTTCGCCGGGGCGTCAAGTCGCGCGAAATCGCATTCAAGATTTAACATCGAGCAGGAGCGGATGGGGCATACTCAGCTTGAGAGATCACAATCGAGTTGCAATTACACGGACAAATAAGGTTATTATGAAGCGTGCTTTCAGGAGTTCGCATGACACCGAGAACCCGTCAATTGCAATTTTCGATTCGTCTGCTTTCGTTAGCATTGCTATTTATTTCTCCGCCGGGCTTCGCTCAAGAGCTGAGCAAGCTTCCCTACGTGCCGACACCGCAAATCGTTGTCGACGAAATGCTCAAAATGGCCGGCGTCACGGCCAAGGATTTCGTCGTTGATCTGGGCTCCGGCGACGGCCGGATGATCATCACCGCCGCGCGTAATTTCAAATCCAGCGGCCTCGGCGTCGATATCGACAAGAAGTTAGTGGAGCTCTCCAATAATCTCGCCAAAGCCGATGGGGTGGATGACCGGGCAAAATTCATCGAGCAAGACATGTTCAAGGCCGACATCAGCAAAGCGACAGTCGTGACTCTTTATGTTCTGCCCGATTTCATGGAAAAGCTTCGCCCCAAGCTTTTGTCCGAATTGAAGCCGGGAACGCGCATTGTCGCCCATGATTATTACATGAGCGATTGGCAGCCGGACCGGCAGTTTTCGCTCACGGTGCCGGAAAAAGTTAAAGCCAACGGCACCGACAAGGCGTATCTCTATTTGTGGATCGTTCCGAGCTTAGTGGGCGGTAGTTGGCGCATGGACTTCGACGTCGGCGGCAACGGCCGTCAGTTGATCGCACTGGCGATCAATCAGCAGTATCAAATTTTGAATGCATCCGCCGAAAATATTTTGGGATCGATGAAGATCGACAACGCGCTGCTGCGCGGCGACGAGATTAGTTTTGATCTATCCGTCGGCGCTAAGCCTTATCGATTCACCGGCAAGGTCAGCGACGGTAAGATGGAAGGAACCGCGGTGACACCGGGCGGCAGCCGGCCGATTCCGTGGCGAGCGAGCAAGCTGACGTCTTCAAATAAGTGAATTTGACATCCGGACACGGGTTTCGTAGGGAATAGCAATTGACCAGGGTTAAAAATGCATCACCCAACCCGATTCAAATATCTCAATTGAAAGCGAGGCAATCTTTATGAGCACGGCGACCACCGCATACACGCCGGAAACCGTTTTGGCGGGAGAGAAAATCATTTCGGCGGACTCGCATATCATGGAGCCGGAGGATTTGTGGGTGAAGAGTCTCACTCCGTCTCTAAAACCCAAATATCCCAATTTTCCTAAACGCAATTCGCCCGGCGAGCGTGACGGCGGCTGGGACCCCAGGGCGCGGATCAGCGAGATGGAAGTCGACGGGGTTTCCGCTGAAGTGCTCTACCCAACGCTTGGCCTCCGCTTGTTTGCGATGGAAGACGCCGAGTGCCAGGAGGCGTGTTTTCAAATCGCCAACGACTGGATGATCGAGTATTGCAAAGTCACCCCCGGGCGTTTGATCGGCATTCCGATGATCTCGCTCTACAATATCAAGAACGCCATCAAGGAGCTCGAACGCTGCAAAATGGCCGGACTGATCGGCAGCTTGATTTGGCAAGTGCCGCCCGAACATCTGCCGTTTACCAGCGATTATTACGATCCCTTCTGGGAAGCCTCGGCCGAATTGAATATGCCCGTGAACCTGCACATTTTGACCGGCTTCAATTACAGCCGCTTCGAGCGCAAAGGTCTCGACACCTACAAGACGGCCGTCAACGACAAGGTGAATGACGCGGCAAACACATTATTCGATCTGGTTTTTACCGGCGTTCTGGCGCGTTTCCCGAAATTGAAATTGGTCTACGTTGAAAACGAAGTGGCCTGGCTGCCCTTTTATATGCATGAATGGGACAAGTATTATGTCCGCTTCAAGACTAAAGTGCCGCTGCCGTTCATGAAAAAACTCCCCGGCGAATATGTAAACGAACAGGTCTATGCGACGTTCTTCAGCGATCCCTGCGGCGGCCAGCTGATGAACCGATTCGGCCAGGACACCTTCATGTGGTCCAACGACTATCCGCACGCTGCGTCCACATGGCCGCACTCGCGCAAAGTGATTGCCGAGGAGCTCGGCCACCTGCCGAAGGAGGTTCTACGCAAAGTCGTGCGCGAGAACGTGATCAAGCTCTACGATCTGAAGATTG